>CAYOVR010000063.1:0-7860 GCA_964407465.1 uncultured Candidatus Saccharibacteria bacterium | reverse complement strand
CGACATACCAACACCACCGATTCCAACGAAATATATATTATGGATTTCAGAGAGATTCATGAGTTTGTTCAAAGTTAGTGATTAACTGCTTAATTTCTGGGATTTTTTCTAAAGCTATTTTACGACCTTCTTCATAATGTTGTTGCATCTGTCCAACATTGTAAGATTTCCTACCACGCTGCATTTCATGGCGAATCAGTAAATCGCATTCTTTAAGGACATCGTATTTTTCTTTTCGATTCTGCGCCATAATTGCTAAATCTAAGGATTTACCCAAAACACTAAATAATCCCTGCCTGCTTGAAAGGTCAGAGTCATTAATATTTACGTCTGCGAAAAAATCGAAAATATCCATCTGTTCGAATGTTTTGGCCATTGTATTCCAAAGTCTCTCAGCATACGACACAAAGAACATTTTTTTAAGCAACTTAATTATACGATGAATTCGCACTTGATAGGGCAAAAAGATATGCTCAACCGCCCGAATATTAATACCAATAACAATATCCATTCCTGCTTGTTTGACTACGTCACACGGTACGATGCTTAACAAACCACCGTCGACTAGTGTCCTTGAACCCCACTGCACAGGCTCAAATACCCCAGGAACTGTACAAGAAACGCGAGCCGCGTGAGCAATGTCACCCATCGATAACACAACTTGCTCACCTTTATCAATATCAACCGCGACAAAACCCATTAATGGTCGGACTTCTTCAAAGTTTTTATTCTTTGTAAACTTTTGAATTTGCTCTTCAACTTTATCTAGATTGTAAATCCCACCTTTAGTTCCATTGCGGTTAAGCAGACTAAAAACCACATCCCTATTTAACCTAAACAAGAACTCTTTTAATTCAGGTAGCGTTCCGCAAGCATAGCTTCCCGCAATAATGGTAGCACCAGAACACGCGGCAATATAGTCGATGGGAATATTATTTTCAGACAGCACTTCTAAAAAGCCAATATAAAAGCCGGAGCGCGAGGACGCGCCACTCAAAGCCAATCCAATTTTTGGAATCCTATTTTCTGACATATTACTTGGCAATTTCGTAAATAATTCGAGCAATTCTTTTTTCAGCACCCCTTGGCATGATATCGGCCATGTTATCAGTTATAGTTTTTTGCAAGTTACCATCAAGAAGTAATCTACGAATTTCTTTGACGAGATCTGAAGGTTCAGTTCCGTCTTGGTCTAGAACAACAGCGGCCTTTTTACTCCAAAGCATGGCTGCGTTAGATTCTTGATGAGTGTTAGGCATTGGAATAATAACCGCTGGTTTACGCAAAACGCTTAACTCACTTATTGCTGAAAGGCCAGCACGAGAAATAACCACGTCGGCCGCAGCATAAGCCATATCCATGCGCTCTATATATTGATACGGGTGGTACTGCTGCTTAACAGATAGGTCACTTGCTTTTGGTTTTCCGGTTGTGTGAATAATCTGAGCAAATAAAGTTAACTGTGGTAAAGCTTGTTCTATTAACAGGTTAAGCCCTTGGGCGCCCGAACTGCCACCAGTAATTAAAATTACTGGCAAATTCTCAACTAACTTAAAAAACTTCAGCGCTTCGGATTTAGGCGGGAGGTCGCTTATTTCAAAGCGCACTGGATTGCCTGTCCATAAAACTTTATTATTTCTCTCGGAAAATAGCCCAACGCCTTGAGAAAAGTCTCGAGTGGAGTGTTCAAAGGTTACTGTAATTTTTGTAGCAATCGGAGCACACAGAGCGTTGGACAAGGTTCGGTCAACATCTTGCTGATGAATAATGATAGGTACACGTAAAATCCAAGCCGCATAAAGCAGTGGCACTTGAACAAATCCGCCCGCTCCAACGACTACACCTGGTTTGAAAGTCGCAATGATGTATAGCGATTGCAAAAATCCGAAGGCAAGGGTAAACGGAGTGAAAAAAGTACGGAGTGAAAAATATCGACGTAACTTCCCTGAAAAAATAGCTTTAAAAGCTAAACCATGATTTGTAACAGCTTTTCGCTCTGGTCCGTTATGCGTACCAACAAACAAAAATTCTGTCTCTGGCTTTTCGGCAGAGACTTGTTCGGCTACTACCAATAGTGGAGAAACAGGCCCCATAGTCCCACCACCAACCAAAATAATTTTTAGATTTTCGTGTTTAGTCATAAATTATTCGTCATCCTCTGGTATTGGCTCATAAACCTCAGGCTCAGGTGGAAGAGGCTTGGCTTCTTCTGAAGTTTTTTCGTACAAAGCAAGTGTTTGCTCTGCTGCTATACTCCATTCAAAAAATTGAGAACGTGCCAAACTTTTCTGCTGCATCTGCTGATGGAACTGCGCGTCCTTTGCTAACAAGTAAAACTTCTCAGCCATATCATCTAAGTTATATGGATCAAAATATAACGCCGCGTTATCATAAATCTCATTAAAGACGTCTATGTTTGAAACTGTGAGGGGTAAGCCAAACTTCATGGCTTCAACACCCGGTAAACCAAATCCTTCGTGCAAAGAAGCGTTGGCATAAGCGTAGGCTCCTTGGTACAAAGCTGTTAAGTCTTTATCTGGGATGTAATCCGTAAACACCAAACGATTCTTATTCACGATATCCATGGCTTGAAACTTGATATCGGGATAGTGTACGTCTGGCTTGCCAGCGATAACCAAATCCATATCAAGATTATATTTGCTCAAAAAAGTGTCGAAGCCATGGGCTAGCTGAACCACATTCTTTTTTCTTTCCAAAGTTCCTACAAACAAGAAATACGGACGGGAAAGCATAAGCTCGCGTTTTACTTCTTGAACATGTTTGTCTGATACCGGCTCAAGTGTTGTCCCTTCATAGATAACTTCAATTTTTGCTTCGGACACGTGCAATGTTTCGGCAATATCTTTTTTTGATGATTGAGATACAGTGATAATCTTTTGAGATTTTTTTGCTGCTGTTTCGATTATCTTCTTGTAAGCTAAAAACTTCCAGTATCGGCCAAGCTTGTGTCCACTAATTTTGTGATGGACTACATCATGAATCGTGACAATGTAAGGCTTGTTGTACCAAATGGGCACATTAAAATTTGGAAAGTGAACTAAATCCAGTTTATGAACATTTAAAAGACGCAAAAATTGAAACTGTTCAGAAAAAGAATAGTGCCTAGCGTTTGTCGAAATCAGTGTAACCTTCTCAAAAGTTTGGATAACTTTTAAGTCTTCGTCTGAAATCGCATCGGGCTTATAAAAAACTATAAACTCATTGTTCTTGTCTCGCTTGAGCATGTTTACGAGCAACGCAAAAGCGTACCGGCCAATGCCGGCGTGCATGCTCCCGCCCATTCTTAGATCAAATCCAATTCGCATATAATATAGTCTATTTCAGGTTATTAAATACAGCGAGCGTTTGCTCAGCAGCGTGTTCCCATGTAAATCGCTTAACTCTTTCTAATCCTCTTGTAATAAATTGAGTTCGCAGAGTGTCATTTTCTAAAATTTCTGATAACGCAAAAGCTAGGTCATCTAAGTTGTAAGGATTGATAAGTAGTGCTGCATCGCCAACAATTTCAGGAATTGCTGAAACCTGGCTTGTTACTACAGGAACTCCTAGACTCATGGCTTCCAGTGGAACAAAACCAAAGCCCTCATAAAAACTTGGGTACACAACCGCACGAGCAAGTCTCATAATCGCTGGTTTATCAACTTCATCAACATAACCAAGATACTTAATCATTCGTTTTTTCTTGCTCTTCCCTAAAGTATCCAGAATTTCGCTGTACTTCCAACCAAGCTTACCGACAATAACTAAGTGTGCATCTGAGTCTATCGCTTCAAAAGCTTTAATTAAGCCAATCAAATTTTTGCGAGGCTCAAGAGTGCTTACAAATAACAAATACTTCGCGGGCAAGCCATAAACGTTCCGAGCTTCACGAAGGCGATCTTCAGAAATATTTGGATCGAATTCGTCGCGGTTGATGCCAGGATTAATAACGCTTATCTTGCTTTCACCTATCCCAACCAATTTTATCAGATCTTGTTTAGTATGATTTGAAACTGCGATTAGTTTGTCCGCTCGTTTAAAGATTTTCTTAGTGTTTAAAAACTTATGCCAAAATTTTCGTTTGAGATTGTAAAACTGAGGAGTAATAAGTGGTGATAGGTCATGAACTGTGACAACGAGTTTCTTACCTGGCGCAATCCCAAAGTGATTGGCGTTCGGTAAAAACAAAATATCAAAGTCACCAATGAGTTGTTCAAAGTGAGGACGACCAAGTGTTTTTAACAATAGATTCAGAACTCGATTTGGAATTCGGGTTTGGACAATAGTGGAATTGACATATTGCAAATGTTCAAAGCTTTCTGGTAACAAAGCGTTGGAAAAAAAGATGTATTGATTATCATGATCTATAGCAAGTAGGTGCTCTAAAAGATTGAGGATGTAATTCTCAACCCCACTTACTCCGGCTCCACCTGTTTGTAGGCTTCGTAAATCTACAGCTATTTTCATAGGGTTTGAGTCACCGATTGCATAAAGTCACTTAGCTTTCGCTTAAAAGATTCTTTACTAAATTTTTCAGCGTGATTTCTGAGCGATTCCTGATTGTACTTTGAAGTATCCCAACCTTGTATATACGCTTTGATGCTGTCTTTTGTAACATCAGTAAACAATTCTCCGGTAACACTTGGTTCGATCGTTTCTAATGATCCACCCTTAGCTAAGCCAAGCGTTGCCGTACCACAGGCGGCAGCTTCGAGAGGCATCATCCCAAAGTCTTCGAATTGTGGGTAAATATAACCTTTGGCGCCGCTGTATTCATCTCTTAGAACTTCATCACTAACACGGCCAAGGAAAGTTATGTTTGGCTTTGCAATGGATCGTAAATACTCTTCTTGTCTTCCTGTACCAACCACATGAAGTGGCCAGCCGAGCTCATTAAAAATCTCGACAATCTTTTCGTTATTTTTGTGAGCGTGAAGTCGACCTGCGATTAAGAAATAATCTTGTTTGGATCGTGTGGCTTTCCAAAAGTTAGTATCAACGAAAGGATGAATTACCACACTGTCGCGATTGTAATACTTTTTTATCCGGCTCTGAACTTCCATTGAATTAGCAATAAAATGTGTGACTTTTTGAGCATGAGCGAAATCCCACTTTTGCATCCACGATAAATATGCTCTGAGAATTGGATATAGTGGCTTTAAAATTTTAGGTAATTCCTGTGTAGCGTATTCTTGTTCGCCCCATAAAAATCTTGCCGGGGTATGGCAATAATTAATATGAATCGTGTCTTTATCTACCGAAAGATTGCGAATAAAGCTCGAGCTGGAAGAAAGAACGTACTTTGCTCTTGGGCGTAAAAATTTTAACGCTACTGGAATCAATAACAGCCAATACTGTAAGTTTTTATGAAGAGCGTAAAAATATTGGATGAAACTTGTATGGATATCCCAATCTTGATAATGCTGCTTAAATTTATTATCGGCTACTAATGTATAAACTGGGGCATCTGGATAAAGCTCCCGGATACAATCAAAAACCCGCTCGGAACCGCCGAGCTGGGTAAAAGAATCGTGAGCAAGGGCAATATTAGTTTCAGGTTTCATTAATCTGTAATGTGTAATCTTAGAAATCTTCTTTCGGCTTTTTGGCAAAAAACAACATCCAAAAACTGTTAGCTAAAACCTTAATATCCAGCCACAAACTCCAGTTTTCGATGTAAAACATATTGAGACGCATCTCTTCTTCGAAAGGTAACAACGGCCGAGAAATAATAGCCAGTTGCGAGAGTCCAAAAATTCCCGGTTTGATACTTAATACACGAGGATAAATATGTTTGTAGTTTTCAAGTTCTGGTAAAACATGAGGTCTTGGACCAACCATGCTGATATCACCTTTTAGAACATTTACAAACTGAGGAAGTTCATCCAATTTTGTTTTGCGTAAGAATCTACCGAAACGAGTGACGCGCGGATCATCTTTGAATTTTGAAACAGCGCCATCACTCCCACCACGAGCGTTATTCATTCTCATCTCTTGCCACAACTTTTCAGCTTCGGCACCACCATAACCTTCACCAACGCTTAAATGCACGTGCATGCTACGGAACTTGTAAAACCAAAATGTTTTATTTCGACTTCCCCGCTCTGCGGAATAAATTACAGGGCCACGGCTATCTAGCTTAATAGCAATCGAAATTAGAATAAACAGTGGGCTAGTGATGATTATGCAAAATATAGCAACAATAATATCAAAAATACGTTTAACAACTTTTCCCCATCCGTCGAGTGGGGTGTTTTTCAAACTGATAATAGGAATACCTTTAACAGTATTTACCTCGACAACATTACGTTGAACTTCAAAGAGGTTTGGCACAAAGCTAAACTGCAAACCGTGCTTACGGACAAACTCAACGATTTTAAAGTTCGCTGTGTCGCTTAAAGAGGCATTGGTTTGCATTATTTCATCGAAACGATTTTCGGCGTAAAGCTTTTCAAGCTCAGGCATCGTGTTGTTGTCATATGGCAACTCAGCAACTAAGCGATAGCCTAAGCTCTTATTCTTGTACACGGATTCAATGATTTTTGATTCTTGATTATTACCATTGATAATAACTAACTTATGCAAACCGAGGCCGCGATTATTCAAAACTCTTTGAATTTGCTTAAGTACAAAGCTAACAAGAACAAAAAAAATGATACTTAAGACCCACGCGGCTAAAACGATAAAACGTGAGGGGAAAATTTCGCGATTGAAGAAGAACAAAACGATAACGAGAAACAGTCCCAAAGAAACACCAAGGACTACTCGCCAAAACTCCTGATTAAACTTTCTGGTTCCTTTAAGGTTGTACAACCCAAGGCTTCCAAAGATGAGTAGCATGATTGGGATAACAAAAGTTATCACACCTAAAAACTCTGGGAGTTGAAGATTGTAAATCACTGGCCCAACGAGCTCTTCAAAACGAAGACGACTGTAAAAAGAAAAAATCCCCGCCGCCACGAGCATCAAGGCATCCACTGGCACAGAGACTATATTAAATACAAGTTCCGGTTTCTTCATAAGACTTTTACGGGTCTATAACTGATCAATTTCAGATAGAATTGCTCCATTATTATAGCATTTTCTGCCTCGTACCTCCAAACGAGCCAAAAGTGCCAAGTTTAACATAGTTTGGGCATTATGTTAGTATATTAGTACGTTTACCAAGATTTTATGGCAGAAAACCTACATTACAAAACAGCTGTGTTGTTTGGTGGAACAGGATTCATCGGCACCCAATTAGCCGCGACCTTGCTTAGCACTTCCACTGTTGAGGAAGTCTTTTTGGCTGATCTCGTTTCTACTCCGACCAATCTCTGGCCAAAAGAGCTTCAGGAATTTAATGCTCAAGGTAAAGTTCACTTTGTCGAGTTAGATGTCCGCAAACCAATAAACCATTCTGATCTGCCACAAAGCGCTGATCTTGTTGTAAATTTAGCAGCTGTTCACAAGCAACCAGGACATGACGAACACGAATATTTCGAAACAAATTTAGCAGGCGCGGAAAATGTTTGTGCGTGGGCATCAAGCGTAAATTGCAATCAAGTAATATTCACAAGCAGCATTGCAACATTCGGCAAAGCTACAGAACCAAAAACAGAAGATTCACTACCGACTCCGAACACACCGTACGGTATTTCAAAGCTTGTAGCTGAAAAAATTCATCTAACATGGCAAGCTGGAGATTCAGCACGACGTTTGTTGATAGTTCGACCAGGCGTAATCTTTGGCCACGGCGAAGAAGGTAACGTAACCCGCATGGTTAAAGCAGTTTTAGCACGATATTTCTTCTATACAGGCAACAAAAAGGTTCGTAAGGCTGGTGGATACGTTAAAGAGCTCTGTAATTCGATCATATGG
>CAYOVR010000062.1:4011-7882 GCA_964407465.1 uncultured Candidatus Saccharibacteria bacterium | reverse complement strand
TTACTAATATTAGCATGGAGCCTGGTACTGGAACTCATGATCTGAATGCAGAGCCTGTTCCTCCAGTACCGCCGGGGTCTGTTCCGCTACCAGAACAAACCAAACCTTGGGCTCCCGAAGATCTCAAAACAAAAATTAGTGGGATTCGTACAATTTATCGAAGTATAAAAGGCGAACCAACAAATATTCCGTATTCAATTGCGTGGGATGGAGCCTCTGTAGCTTTACATCCTAACCCTGGTGATACTATAAAACGTGGCCAAGATAATTATTCAACCGGTGGTACTTATTTAGGGATATATGCTGGTGTAAACTATCAGGGCGTTGGCCCAATCATTTGTGGAATTTCAACTACAGCCGGTTTAGATTGGACTTGTGCTTCTGGAACAATTCGTGACACAGAGTCAGATCAAGCTGGTCCACCGCCACTTTCGGGCAAGGTGAATATGCCTTGGAGTGTTTTTGATGATGAATATGATGCCGCCCCATCCACTCCCGAGAAAACCTTTACTAAAGGATTTATTATTTTCCCTATCCTTTACATAAAAAATTCTAATAATACCGCTCTCGCAAAAACCGAAAATCGCTTAGGATTTAATGTTGAATATTATGCTGACGATACTGCTCGCACTGCTGCCTGTGTTAAAGAGCAAATTGAAGTAAAAAATAAAACTGAAGAAGAGGCAAACACATATTGCGCCGATCCAGGAAATAGAGCTGTCGGTGGTGAAGAAGTTTCCGGCAATTTTACTTCTGATGATGATGGGTCGGATAGCGGAAAAGCTGCCCCAATAGCCGAATTTTTGGCCGGGATTATCGGTACAATCATCAGTTGGATACAGGAAATTATCTATTGGATTTTCGGTTTGGTTGTCTTGCCTCTAATATCAACATTACTTGCTATTCCGACATATACTGACAATTTTGCGGCAGTAATTTTACCTGGTTGGGAGTTGTTAAGAAACTTGGCCAATATCTTCTTTATTTTAATTTTGCTTGTCATTGGTCTTGGGACTTTGTTTAGAGTACAAGGATATCAATACAAAAACTTGTTACTAAAATTGATTTTTGCGGCGTTCATGGTCAATTTTAGTTTGGTTTTGACTCAATCATTTTTGGCGATAGCAGAAACTGCACAGTTCCAATTTTTGCCTTCTGATGATGATGGAAAGATTATCAATGTTATTGCGAACGAAATAATGATCGAGCCAATAAACCAGAATGTCTTGACTCCAGACGCGGCCGATAATTTATCAGAAGGTTTGTCGAAATTGGTTTTCCCCTTCTTTTATCTGAGCTTAACTTTAATGGCCTTTGTGGTTTTTTGTTCCATAGCTTTCTTTTTAGTCTTACGAATGATCGTTATTTGGATTTTACTGATGTCTTCGCCGATAGCTATTGTGGCAACAGTTATTCCTCAAACTAAAAAGTATGCCACGCAATGGTTTTCTTATTTAGTCCAATATGGATTTTTTGTAACAATTCTTGGCTTTTTCTTGAACGTGACCGCATACTTAGCCCAAAGACAAGAAGGTGTTTTAAAGTCTCTGCGTTCTCCAAAGGGAGATGCTTCGTTTGAAGAATTTTTGTCACGCATTGCGACAAATCTTTTCGTCATGGGTTTCTTACTTGCTGGTTTGTATATTGCTTCAAAAACGAAAGTTATCGGTGCTGGTCAGTTAAATAAGATTGCGCGCAAAGCTGGTAAGTTACCATTCGACTTTCTCAAAGGAGTTGGAGAACGGGGTCTGGAAGGGTTGCAAAATAAAACAAATCTTACTCTTGACCCACGTCTTTGGAAAAAGGGCTATGATTCTTATTTAAAAGAACGTGAAAAAGAAAAAGAAGAGCGTCTTAAAAAACGAAAAATGGGTAAGGGTGGTGCAATTGGAAAAATATTTGGCGAGGGAGTTGGCTCTGCTACGGGCAGTCCAGAGCAATTTTTAGAAAATTTTGGTTCTGGTAAAGGCTGGAAAACTCTAGGTAAAAAAGTTCGGGGAAGTAGGTTTTTTGGCAATTACAAAAATAAAGCAGATGCGGCCGAGGGTGTTGCTAAGGACACGAAGGACATTCTTACAGAAGGTGAAAGAGCTGAAAAAGAAGAGAAGCTGGCTGAGCTTCGTAAAGCTAAGTTCTATAATAAAATTCAAGGTGGAAGCGCAGAAGCTAAATCGTTATCATCTGAGCTTGATGAAGAGTTAAAGAAAGTCAAGAAAGACATTAAAGATAACGGCTCAACACCGGAGTTAGATGCGAAGAAAGCAGCTTTAGAAGGGGCGATAAAGAAATTGAAGGACACTAAAGGTGATGTTGACGATCAAGCCTTATTAACTGATATCCAGGGTTCTGTAGATCAGGCTGTATTTGATGAATTTAAAGGGAAGGTTGAAAATGTAAAAGAAGGCCTGAAGAGCGCTTCTGATAAAAACGCTGAGGATAAAATGAGGGAAGAGATTGCAATTTTTAAAGATGACAAGCGTAGACAAGAAAATGGATACGATAAGTTTGATCCAAACGGAGACCCTAAAAAAGGTTATAAAGACTTTACAGAAGAAAAACGTAATGACTTAACTTTAGCAGCCGCTACGGCAACAGTGGCTAAAAAATCACTTGAATTTAGTAAGCTCTTAAAAGATAGCGTGGAAACGGCTAAAGAACAGGCAAAGTTCTTGGCAGAGTATAAAGAGAAGGATGTTGGCGCAGATCCTGCGAGTATTGTTGCTCAGATTGAAGCGGAGCGCGGCAAAACCGACTTTAGTGACAGAAGAGCTGCTTTGCTAATGCTTGCCGCAGAAAATGGACACACTGCTTCGGTTATTGGGCTTATGGGCTATGATAAAAGTGCTGACGGCTTTAGGAAGTTTCGTGATGATGAATTAAAGGGTCAGGAAAAGATAAGCCAGAAAGCAACTCAAGCGCTTTTGGCAAAATTGGATGAAATACATAGAAAAAATGGTGAACATGGTCTGGGCTTCATGACTCAGAGAGTTGGTGCAAATATTGTTTACCGAAGTAAAGAAGCTCAAGCAGAAGCTTATGGTCAAGCCATTTCCAAGCAAAGCACACGAGAATTTTTGAGAGGTCCCGAAACTAATTTGTTCAACATTTCAAACGCGTCTGGAAAAGTTGAGTATTCATTAAAACAGGAAGCGAGAGAACGTCTTGAAGCTATGGACCCTTCAGAAGCGACTGCCTTTATCAGTGGTCTACCCCCTGCAATGAAGAAAAAGTTAATGAAAGCGACTGGCTTTAACAAGGTAAATTGGAAGAGACGTAGCGCAGCTGATGCCCAAAAAGGCAATAAGTATGAAAGTATTATTGAGGCTTTAAACCAAGCTAAGTAAAGCTTTTAAACAAAGATTAAATGGCAATTCTAGATAAAACTCAGTTAGAAAATTTAGCTCGCGACGTTGATGAGGCTGTTCGTTTTGGTATGCTCGGTGAAGCTTCAACGCTTTCAGCACAAATTAAGAACACTCTAAAAGCGGGTGGTCTCAACGAAGAATTAGAGAAAGTACTGAAACACTACTTGGTTGAGCTTAGTTTTGTCCGATTTTTAGCTATTTCAGAAAGTGAGTTTTTATCGTTATTGTCTCATAATATTTCGGATAGCTATGGTATTCCCGACTTTGATTTAATCCAAAAATTTGGTGACCGTTTTTCTTTAATCACCTTTCCTGACGAGCAAGTAGAGTTTTTGCAAAAGGTAATTTCTGCACTAGAATCAAATGATGAAGTTATGGGCAAAAAACCCTTGGTCATAAATTCTACAGAGGTAAAACCAACAATGGGTAACTGGATTGCTTTATATAAACTATTTCCTGCAAAGAAGGCTCAGGTTTTTTCGGTAAACCTTCAATTTTTTCAAAGT
>CAYOVR010000062.1:0-4001 GCA_964407465.1 uncultured Candidatus Saccharibacteria bacterium | reverse complement strand
GCCTGTCCGAAGTTGAAAAACTTGTTTTGAACGAATCGCTAAAACTTTACAATGGATCAAGGAACTGGGTAATCAATTACAATAATTTACCCGAAGCAGGCGAGAATGATGATATTCCAGAAGAGTTAATTATGGATATGCTATACGGTTCAGAAGACGAAGAAGCAAAGCCTTCTGTCGTGCCATCTAGAACAGTTTCAGTTGATGGACTGAAAGCTCAACAGCCTCGGTCTGTGCAGCAGCAAGTTCAGCAATCGCAACGTCCGCAACCAGCACGACCTCCGCAACAGATTGCGCCACAACCAAAACCTCAGCCTCAACCTGTAGTGCCCGTCCCTCAGGCACCATCGTCACAAACTGAAGAACCTCCTACTACAGATGAAATTGTTGAAAATATCAAACGTCAGGAAGCAAATCCGGAAACTGTGAGCAGGCTCCAAGAGTTATTGCACAAAGCACCGCAGACAACTCCATCACCTACGCCAGAAAAACAAAGTGTTCCAGATCCACAAATTTCCATTGACGCTAAACTTTCAGAGTTAAAGAAAAGAATCAACCCTAACGAATAAATGCAAGTCGATCAACAACAAAAATTAGCTCAGTTAATTAAAACCTCGCAAGTTCTTCATGACGACGAGCGACAGGCTTGGTTAGCTATGCTCCCAGTGATGAACGACAAACAAGCCAGTGACTTGTTTGGGATTTTGAATACGCCTTTGACCAAAAAAAGTATTCAGTTTGAACCAGATACCGATAAGGATCAAAAGCAACCATCGCTTCGACATATCGCCAACTTACCAACTGAAATGGCGTATCATATGGATTCAGGCAGTAGACCATCACAGCCTGTCGCTGTAAAACGCGGTCCTGTCGAGCGACCTACAGCTCCGAGACAAACAGCGCCAAGGCCTGTTGCCCCTCATCCCGATATGGCCCAAGTTATCAAACAGCGTTTAGAAGAGAAAGAGCTACCACCTTCTCATGAACCCGCGCCTTTGAAATTGTCCGCTCAGATGGACTCAACTCCACAGTCGGCTGTAAGGCAGAGTCAATCAGTGTCATCGAATGAAGATGCAGAGATTCAAACAATGCGCAGAAAGATTGTGGAACCAAAATCAGGGAGACCAGTTCCTGTCCCTCAACCACAGCAACAAACGAACGAGTACATTCCACTGGATCAGTTGCTCCAAGAGCGTAAAGATCGGGCTGATGTCCGTGAAGCCTCCCGAGTAGCAGTGGAAGCCAAAACCAGTGAGCGTAACCCTTCTGCAGACCCAGCTCAAGAACTCAAGAAGATTGATGATGTCAGTGCTTGTTCCTTAGGTACGTTAAGAAATCAAGGGTTTAAGAGCCTTAACGATCAGTTCATAACTTTGGTTAGAAAACATGGGTATTACGCAGTGATGTTACGTTTTGAGCAAAGTCCTCTATATAAACAGTATTTGGAAGCGGGAAAAGCTTGGTTATCATCAAATTCAACAGATTCACCCCCAAACGTTTTTTCTAAAGCTGAATTCGAAAAAGTCACTGATTTTCTGCGAAATATGCAAGTAGCGTAAGGGTTTCGTGGTATAATTAAGAGTAATAATATGCAGTTTCCCGTCCCTCAATTTACTGATGTAGAAGACAGATTAATCGCAAACTTAACTTTGCGTCAATTTGGTATTTTGTTTGCGACAGGAGTTATTATTTTTATGGTTTTCTCCGCAACGAAGAACGTTTTGTTAACCTCAGTTGTCTTTTTGTTTGTCGGGGTTCCTGGCTTAGTAATTGCGTTCCTGAAAGTTAATGGTAGACCTTTGTATAGAACATTTTCTCATTTAGTGAAATTTTTTATTCAGCCAAGACAAATGTTGTTCCATAAGCAAGGCTTGGATTCGTTCGAGTTGCGAACATATAAAGCGACTCAGCCTATTGTAGAACACGCATCAGTTCCTCAAGCACATCAAAGTATTGAAGAGGTGAGTAGCCTCTTGCTAAAACAGCGTCAACAAGAGCAACAACTCATAAACTCTACTCTCGGACAGCAAACAAAAAAACAGTAAACACTTATTATGTTCGGTTCAAAAAAAGAAAAAAATCCAAACCAACCCACTTTTAAACCTACGCAGAGTTTTCTGCCCATTTCGGAAATCCGTGATGATTTATTAATTATGCAAGATGGAACTTTGCGTGCTTATTTGGCAGTTTCAAGTACTAATTTTGATTTAAAGAATCAAGAAGAACAGGACGCACTCATTTACAGCTATCAGCGCTTTTTAAATGGACTCGACTTTCCTGTCCAGATTCTTATGCAAAGTCGTCGCATGGATATTAGTAAATACATTGAAAAACTTAAGACTTTGGTCGAAAATCAGACCAATGAACTTTTGCGCATTCAAACCACGGAATACATCGATTTTATTGATCGTCTTGTTGAGTCAGCGAATATTATGAACAAGAACTTTTATGTGGTTGTGCCATACGATTTAAGCATTAATCCAAATACACCGGGATTTTTTACAAAACTGTTTAAAAATACAGCGCAGTCTCAAATAACCGATCGAGTGGGTAATTTTGAAAAATACCGAACGACCATAGAAGAACGAACGGGTTCTGTGTCTAATGGTTTGTCTTCGGTAGGGCTTCGTGTTTCGCGCTTAAAGACAGATCAAATTATTGAATTGCTTTATAATTCATATAACTTTGAAGCTGGTCCGGTAATCCAAGCAGGTACTCTTGGTGATGTTTCGTTAGAAAAACCAACACAAACCAAATAATCATGGCTATAACCGACTTTTTAAAACTTACTCCTGAGCAAATCGAAGCTAAACGCAAGAAGCTTGAACAGGAACGACAAGAGAAAGATTTAAGCAAACAGCTTATTGATGTTGAGCGTAATTATAAAGAGGGTCTGACAACTCTTAAAGATATTATCGCTCCCGCAGCGCTTAAGTTTGAAAGCTCTTATTTTGAACTAAACGGTAAATTCGCCCGTACCTTTTTCGTTTTAGCGTATCCACGATTTTTAGCTACAAATTGGTTATCGTTTATTATCAACTCGGAAGGATCGCTGGATGTCTCGATGCACATTTATCCGATCGAATCGAGCACAATTCTGAAAAAACTTAAAAGCAAAGTTGGTGAAATTGGTTCGCAGATGATGATTAACCAAGAAAAAGGGTTGGTTCGCGATCCAATGCTTGAAACAGCTTATGCGGACGTTGAAGGCTTGCGCGATGCTTTACTGCAAGGTACAGAAAAGTATTTCCGCTTTGCGTTGTACTTTACGATTTACGCTAGCGATCTTAAAGAACTTGATCGTAACTCTTCTATATTAGAAAGTTCTTTGGGCGCGAAATTGATTGTAACCAAGCGTTCGCTTTTGCAGATGGAACAAGGTTTTAACTCTTCATTACCATTAGGTACGGACAAGCTTAACGTGGCTAACAACCTTAACACTAGCCCACTGTCCACAACATTTCCTTTTGTCTCATCAGATTTAACCACGAACGATGGTATTTTGTACGGGATTAACCGTCACAACAATAGCTTAATTTTGTTTGATCGTTTCCAAATGGAAAACGCGAACTTTGTAGTTTTTGCTAAGTCTGGTGCTGGAAAATCTTACGCTATTAAACTCGAAATTTTGCGTTCGCTCATGGTCGGCGTTGAAGTTATTGTTATCGATCCTGAAAACGAGTACCAGCATTTGGCTGAAGCGGTCGGTGGAACTTACTTAAATATTTCTTTAAACTCTGATTTTCGTATTAACCCATTTGATTTACCGTCAGCGATAGGTGCGGATGAAGATCCCGAAGATATTCTTCGCAGCGCGGTTATTAGTTTGCTTGGTTTATTCGCTTTAGTTCTTGGTTCGCTCGATCCAACCGAAGAAGCCTTGCTTGATAAAGCGATTTGGCAAGCATATGCCAACAAAGACATTACTGCTCAAGGTAATTTTTCGAACGTTGAGTATCCGGTGATGAACGATCTCATCGATGTTTTGCGCGAAATGGTTG
>CAYOVR010000061.1:4502-7898 GCA_964407465.1 uncultured Candidatus Saccharibacteria bacterium | reverse complement strand
CTCTTCCTGGCGCACGGCAACGCGCCGAAGAAGGAGCTCGACCCGGCGCTTCGCACCACAGCCGACCTCCTCCTCGCCAACCAGCGCAGCTTCATGCTCAACGAATTCGGCTCGACGACCTACTCGGGCTGGACGCTGACCGGCTGGGCGGGCCTCGTCGAGGGGCTGAAGATCCTCAGGCAGGAGAAGCTGGTCGCCGGCTTCCGCGCGCTCCTGACGCAGTGGTTCGCCTTGGCGAAGGCATCACTCGCGCCGTGCTCGGCGGACGGTCTACACGTCGGGGTCGAGTACGTCGGCAAGGGCGGATCGAAGGAGGTGCTCGACGAGTCGAAGCACGCCGGCCGCTGGGTCGTCACGATCTGCGGCGAGCGGTCGTGGGGGCACGGCCACGGCCTCGGCTACGCGCACCAGACGATCGCCCGGATCGCGTTCGGCATCGAGCGGCCCAAGCCGAAGAGCGGGCTGCCCGATCCGGGCCGGCTCGATGGCTGGCAGGAGCGGGCCCTGGTGAAGCTGGCGCCCAGCCTGACGGTCTGCGCCGCGCCAGCCATGGCGAAGTTCGCCGAGGGCGACTGGCAGGGGCTGGTCAGCCTGATCCCCTACCCCGCCTCGCAGCCCTGCGAGCTCCGCGCCTACGCGGACCGCTCGAGGGTCTTCGTCGAGGGCGGTGACGAGCCGGAGCCGGTCGACGAGGACAACAACTCGAACACGCCGCGGCTCGCCCTGATGGCGGTCTACTGCACGCCGCCGCGCATCCTGTCGCTGCCTCCGTGGCCGGCACCGAACAGCGGGGACACCCGAATCCGCCAGAAGAACATCGTGAGCGACATCGACCGCGACGTCCACGGCGGGGGCTGGGTGCTCTTCCACTCCGACGTCGGGACCGAGAAGGCCGGCGACCGCTGGCTCTCCAAGGCCCCGGACCCGAAGTCCGAACTCATCGCCCGGATCACCTGCTTCGGCGGGGAGGGCTGGGTCCTGACCGGGCCCCGCCCCGAGACGCACGCCGGCCCTCCGCCGGCGCCCACTCCGGCGAAGCCGAAGCCGCCGGCCGGCTCCCGCCGCGGCTGGCTCTGCGCCCGGATGCGCCGGCTCATGGGTCTGAAGTGAGCACGCCCGACTGGCGCGGCATCATCTGCCACCACTCCGCCGATCGCGACGGGCTGGTGATGGACCTCGACCGGATCCGCAAGTTCCACACGGACCCCCCGCCGGCGGGCCGCGGCTGGCAGGACATCGGCTACCACGCCGTCGTCGAGAAGGTCGGGCCCGCCTACGTCGCCCTGCCCGGTCGACCGCTCTGGCTCGAGGGGGCCCACTGCCCGGCGCAGGGCCAGAACAAGATCAGCCTGGGCATCTGCTTCGTCGGCAACTTCGAAATCGACGAGATGGACTGGGGCCAGTTGGTCGCCGGCGCAGACCTGATCGCCGAGTGGTGCATCCGGTTCGACATCTCCACCCGGCGGATCACCGCCCATCGGGACTGGAAGGCGACCGCCTGCCCCGGCAAGAACTTCCCGATGTCCGACCTGCTCGCCGCGGTGGAAAGGACCCTCGCCCATGGGTAGCTCCGAGGACCACCTGCGCGCTGTCCTGTCGTTCCTCGCCCGGTACGGGACGTCGATCGCCATCGGGGCGGCCATCGTCGCCGTACTCGGCGGCGAAGCCTGCCGGTGGCGCCGGGTCCAGAAGGAGCAGACCAAACCCTACGAGGCCCCACAGACCGAGCCGGCCAAGCTCTGGGTCGAGGTCCCGGTCCCCTGCGACGACGGTCAGATCGTGGTCTACAAGAACCCCTCGAAGAAGGAGCTCGAGCGGCTGGCGCGCGAGTACGGCTTCACGCTGGCCGCGCCAGCGCCCGCAGGAGGAACGATCCCCTCTC
This sequence comes from uncultured Candidatus Saccharibacteria bacterium, assembly GCA_964407465.1. GTDB lineage: Bacteria > Patescibacteriota > Doudnabacteria > UBA920 > UBA920 > JADZEH01. Next base: position 6,016 of record CAYOVR010000061.1, on the reverse strand, counting down.
CCGGCCACATCCCCCCGTCCGGGGACGAGATCGGCAGCCAGCCGCCCGGCGGCGCAGCGGGCGGGGGCGAAATCGAGGCTCCTGAGCCTGCCCGGCGGGTGCTGGGCGAATTCGAGCTCGGGATCCTGCCTCGGGGCGGGAAGGCCCTGAACTGGCTGGACGAGGGCGGGCGGGCGAAGCTGTCGATCGAGGCGTACCCGGTGCCCTTCTTCGGGTGGGGGGCGGACTGGGAGATCGGGGTGCTCGCCGGGGCGGGAGACGGGGCGACGGTCGGGCGGGCGTGGGCGGCGGTCGAGCCGCTGCGGGTGGGGCGGTTCCACCTGCGCCTCGAGGGGGGCGGCAACTACCGGGGCGGGACGACCGACCCGTACGTGATGGCGGGTGGGGTCTTCAGAATGGGAGAGGGCCGATGACCGAGAGTCCGATGCGTCGACGCCTGCGCTACCAGCGCCGCTTCACCGAGCTCGTCCGCGAGGACGTGAAGACCCGAGGGGTCGACCCGAAGGCAGCCGCCCAGAAGGCGGTCGAGAAGTTGGCCGGCGAGTGGCGGTCGGAGTTCCCGAACGACCCCGTGCCGGGCTGGGAGCCGTTCCAGGGGGCCACGAATTGATCCCGCCGGGCGCGAAGGTGCTGTTCGACGCCGGCCGGGCGAACCTGCTCGTCGAGCAGTGGCACTCCGAGCGGGTGAGCCCCTGGCTGCGCGCGGTGACGATCTTCGCCGGGATGCTCTACCACGAGCAGGGCGCCCCGCACCTGCGCGTCCTGTCGATCCTCGGCAACACCGAGGAGGAGCGCCGCGCGCAGACGCCGGCGAGCTACGGCCTCTCAGCGGAGGTCTCGGTCTGGGAACTGCCGACCTGCCACGGGTCGAAGGCCCGCGCCGGCACCGAGGACCGGTCGGCGCTCTGGGTCGCCCAGCGGCTGAACCTGCTCTTCCCCCACGGGCCGGGCGCGAAGAAGACCGCCCGCTACGGCACCGAGGACGGATGCTGCGACCGGATGATCCTCGAGGTGCCGGTCAAGGGCTTCGACGGCTTCGGCCTCACCCTCTGGCACCAGTGGGGATCGACCGGCCGCGTGCTCTTCCCGCAGAAGATCCGTGACTGACACGAAGGGCCCGGTCACCCTCGCGGGGCCGGGCCCTTTCCCTTCGCCGTCGACCTTCTGCCTAGCTGACGCTGACCGGCTGCTCCGACTCCAGCAGCTTCGCCGCCTCGATCACCTTCTCGATCGCCGCTTCGACCTCGTCGGCATCGGTCTTGTCGATCTCCGAGACCTCGTTCGCGAAGGGGCTCACGACGAGCACCGGGAGGAGCATCCCGATCGCCGCTCCGAACTCGACGAGTGAGAGCGGATCGGCGAGGTCGACGACGCAGACCGCGAAGTTCGACTCCGCCATCTCGCGCCGCATCCTCTGCGCGCCCTCCTCGTCGACCGAGATGCCCATGACCCACGAGCCGGTCGCGACGCCACCGAGCACCTGCACGCGCGTGGCGAACCTCGTCGCGAGCTCC
>CAYOVR010000061.1:0-4492 GCA_964407465.1 uncultured Candidatus Saccharibacteria bacterium | reverse complement strand
CCGAGCCGTCGGCAGCGTTCCCGCAGCCGATGTAGATCGGCCTCACCGGCTCACGCCCTCGTCGACCTTGACGCTGGTCGCCTCCGGGTCCTTCCAGTCCGTGACCCAGATCTCCATCGCGACCGGGTTGCCGTCCGGGTCGTCGCTGATCACCTTCGTCTTCAGGCTGTAGCCCGCCTTGCCGGCGCAGGAGCGGAGCACCGAGCGCAGGCGCGAGACCTCGATCTCCGGGTCGTCCAGGTCGATCCGCAGGCCGCGCGCGTCGTGCTCGGTCGCGATGCCGATCGTGTGGAGCTTCGGGATCACCAGACGCTCGATCTCCTCGCGAAGCGCGGAGTTGCGGGCGACCGGCGGCGGCAGGATAGTCGTGACACTCAGGCCCATGAACACCTCCCATTGACGTCCGTCGATTCGGACAGGCAGATCGTAGCCCCCCCGTGACGGTCCGTCAAGGGGGTGTTGACACACCGTCACGGCTCGGGTAGGCTTCTCCTCGATGGACGACTACCTGCTCGGCCTGATCGCGAAGCACCACATCAGCAGGACGGATCTCGCGCGGGCGCTCAAGCTGGACCGCTCGACGATCTCGAAGAAGCTGTCCGGCTCCCGGCCGCTCATGGTCGAGGAGTTGAACCAGATGGTGGAGTTCCTGAAGTCGCGAAAGGTGAAAGTCGACACATCGAAGTTGCTGTAGAAAGGGGGAGTCATGGAAGACCAGAAGGTGCGTGGAAGTCATCTGTTCCTGTCGGCTGCGGCGGGGTTCCTGTTCGGTGGGGTCACGATCTGGCTCTTCACCGAGCCGGAGCACCTCGACCTGGGCCTCGTGTTCGGCGTGATCGGGGCGTTCCTCGCCGCGATCGGCGCGACCCTGCATTCGAGGGGGCTCTGATGTCGTGGGAACCCTGCAGGTCGATCCGGTCGCTGAGCTACGACGATCCCGTGCGCGTCCGCTTCCCCAGACCCGACATCTTCACCGACAAGTCCTCGGTCTCGTGGCGCAGGGCGCGCGTCTTCGCGAGCGTGACGGGCAACGCGACCAGCGTGCTCGTCGAGATGGCCGATACGAAGGGCCTGCTGGAAATCGCAAGCCACAAGTCGCTGCAGGTCTGGAAGGGCCGAGAGGAGCCGCCGAAGTGACCCACGACACCGAGGTCGCTGCCGCTCGTGGCGAGTTCCACTTCCCGGTCCGCCATGCTGCGCTCTGCGGCGAGCCGGAGTGCGGCACCGTATTCTCGGTCGGCGTGCGCTCGTCGAGCGATGGCGCGCACCGCTGCCCGGCCTGCGGCAGCGAGCACTTCATCCTGATCGAGCCCGCGCTCACCGCAGTCGGGGCGCGTGTCGCGAAGCTGGAGCGCGCGGTGCGCTGGGCGCTCGGGGAAGATGTCCCTGGGGTCGAGCCGTTCTCGCGCCCGCGAGGCGAGAGGGCGATGTTCTGGTGGCGCGGTCAACTGGCCGCGCTCGCATTCGGGCCGGAGCCCGAGAAAGTGGAGGTGGCTGGTGAGTGAGTTCGGAACCGAAGTTGAAGTCACCATCGCGCCTTGTCCGCTGTGCGGGCTGGAGAAGCAGTTCGTCGCCGCGAGCCTTCTCGAGGTGCGGGTCACCTGCTACTGCGAGACCTGCACCGTCAGCGTGACCGCCGAAGACGAGGCCAAGGCGTACGCCGCGTGGCGCAAGCTCTCCAAGGGCGAGGTTCCGATCGTCCTGCCGTCCGCAGAGATCTCGTGGTTCCCGGTGCGCCACGTCGCGCCGCCGGTCGGTCGCCATCTCGTCACGGTCGACCACGAGGGCACCTCGATGGTGACCATCGCGCGGTTCGACGGGACCGACTGGCGCCCCGAGGGCACCCGCCCGGTCGCGTGGGCCCCGCTGCCGGAGCCGTGGTCGTGAGCCGCTACCAGCTGCAGTCGGGCCTGCGCCGCGCGATCTTCCGCACCTTGATCTCCAACGGCATGAGCCTCGCCGACATCGGACGGCGCTGGGGCATCTCGAAGCAGGCGGTCTACAACGCCGTCTACCACGAGCGCAAGGTCGCCCGGAACCGCGCCGAGTACGCGATCCGCAAGGGCACCCTCGCGCGCAAGGAGCACTGCGAGCACTGCCTGCGCCACGAGCGGTATGTCGGCCAGATCGAGATGCACCACGCCGACTACTCCAAGCCGCTCGAGGTCACGTTCCTCTGCCGGCCCTGCCACCGTGCAGCGCATCGGAGGCGCGCATGACCCTGACGCTCGGCTTTTCCGCCGTCGCGCTCTACGTCCTGATCGGCGTGTCGATCTTCATCCTGTTCCTCGACTTCATCTCGACCTCCGCGGAGGCGCAGGAGGCCAGCCGCGGGACGCTCACCCGTCTCTCGCTCGCGATGGATGCGTTCTGGCCGCTGTCGCTTCCGGTGTTCGCTTGCCTCGTCCTCTTCAGCACCTTCTTCGGGAGGGACTGATGACGAAGGGAAATCCGTGGGCCATCGCGCGCGAGCTCGGCCGCAAGGCTGCGCTCCAGGGCCGCAGCGCGCAGTCCTGCCCCTATCAGTACGAGCCGCTCGCGAAGGTCTGGAAAGAGGCCCGGCGCGAGGAGAAGCGGAGGAAGCCATGACCGAGCCTTGGATGCCGAGCGACGAGGAGATCGAGGGTGCTTGGGACGCGGCTGGAGCAGATGTCTACTGCACCGACGTCGAGCCGATCCGCGCTCTGATCCGCGCCGCCGTCGAGGAGGCGCTGGCGGCACCGCGCCCGGACACTCCGCTCAATCAACGCCTCTACGATCTCGTCCGCTATCAGCGGCACGAACTGCAAGACGCCGGGCTCATCACCGAGCAGGAGATGGCGGACCTGATCCTTTCGGGTTCGTCATCGGCGCGGCGGCTGGAAGACTACGACCGATTGCACGCCCGCCACGCCCGCGAGATCGAGAAGGCGCGGCTGGAGGCGAAGATCGAGGAACTGGACCGGCTCCTCGCTGTGCATCTTCACGAGCGGTTTATCTACGAGAATCATTACCCTGTTCGCGCCGTGCCGCAGGCGTCGATCACAAACAGGATCGCGTCGCTCCGCGCCGCCCTCGCCGCGCTGGAGGTGAAGCCATGACCCCTCCGAAGAAGCGACCGAAGGTGCGGTACGTGGCGCGCCGCGACGGTGGCGACCCGGAAGGGTGGTTTGTATTTCTTCTCAGCAGGCACGCGCAGATAGCCGAAGAAACATGCCATTGTGCTGCGGCACTCCGAGCCGGAAGCAAGATCGCTGAGCGCCGAGCCCGCCGCATCGCCGCCGCTCTGAACTGGCACGAGGCTCACAAGAGGGGGGAACTGTGAAATTCAGAAAGAAGCCGGTCGTGATCGAGGCCATGCAACTTCTTCGCTCCGAAGAGAACGCCGTGCGTGAATGGATCGAGAGCAACGGCGGCGAGTGCATGTCGTGGCTTCCCGAGAGGGCGCACGGTCGGATGTTTGCTGGACTTCTGATTTCAACGCTAGAGGGCCAGGTATGTGCGTCGTATGGGGACTGGATCATTCGCGGAATCAAAGGCGAGTTCTACCCCTGCAAGCCTGACATCTTCGACGCCACCTACGAGGTGGAGCCATGACGACCTTCACGAAGGAGCAGCTACGCAAAGAAGCGATGAAGATCGCTGCACGAATGCACGACAGGGAGTGTCCGTCGTACTACGACAAGGTGATGTTCATCGAGCAGTGCCTCGCCGCCTTCGCCCTGTCGCTGATGGAGCGAATCATGATGCTGGAGGCTGAGCGAGATGTCGCCAACGGGACTGCCTGCGCTGAGGAGCAGGCCGACGGGAAGGGTCCGTGCGGCGCGTGCCGAAACTGCGCCCGGGCCGAGCGCGACGAAGCCGTCGCCGATGCCACGGTCCTCGCCCACGCCTACACCACGGACAGTCGCCCGCCGCAGAACATCGTGGATCGGTCGATCCGTCGCGGCAAGGATGCACTCGACAGGCGGTGGGCGAAGGAGAACGAATGAACGCCACCGACCCAAAGTACATCGCCAGCCGCGCCATGATGATCGTCCAAAGCATGAAGGACGGCGACGACGTGCCGGGGGACTTTGACACGGCCTACGGCATCCTCTGCCGCTTCGCCGTGGATGTGCTGAACGACGCGCAGGGAGCGGTGCTCGATGCCCTGCGCCGACCGCGCGAGGAAGCGCACAACGCGCTCTCGCACCTGTCGCAGCGGCTCTACAACATGAGCAAGGAAGTGATCGATCAACTCCGCGAGCCGAAGGGGTGCGGTCATGGGGACGATTGAAGGCTGGCAGACCCGTCGCAGGACCAAGGCAGAGCAAGAGGAGTTCATCATCGCCAAGGCGTACAACCACGGCTGCGCGGAAGGCTACAAGAAGGGTGTAGCGGACGAGCAATCGCGCATCGGGACCGAGATCGAAACCCTCCGCGCCATCGCCCTGACCGCCGAGAACCTGTGCCGCTACGACGGCAGCAAGGCCATGACCGCCAAGGGCCACTTCTACGACGCGGCGAAGGC
>CAYOVR010000060.1:0-7945 GCA_964407465.1 uncultured Candidatus Saccharibacteria bacterium | reverse complement strand
AAATGCCGATGACTCTGAAAATAAGGATTACTGTCGCTTTTGCTACGCCAAAGGTGTTTTTGTTGAACCCGACCTTACAGTCGATCAGATGATTCAGCGCAACATGGAATTCATGACCGTGAAATTAAAAATAGACGAAACGAAATCCCGTGAATTTAGCTATGCACTATATCCAACTTTAAAACGTTGGAAAAAAGACAGTCTCGATTAAAGCGTGTGATATAATAGATAAGAGGTTTTAGCCTCTTTTTAATTTGTAACTTTTTTCCATGCAAGATTTACAAGAAGTATTCAACCGGATTCGCGAAACTAAGCAGAAAGCCAAAGAAATTAAGCAGATGTACAAAGATGCTTTGAATAGCTCTCAAGAGTACAACGATATTTTAGAAAAGTTAGAAAACCTGAAGATAAGAAAGAAACAAATCGAGACTGACTTGAAAGAAGATTCGTCTAATGACTTCAAACAGCTTGATGCGTATCGTATGCATGTGAAGACTGATAATGAACTTTTGTCTGACTTGGCCATAAACAAACTTATGGCTGGTGAAACCATTGAAATCAAAGATGGCGAAGACCAACGATACGAACCTCAGTTTAGTGTTCGATTTAAGAAAGCCTAACGTGGATATCAAGCACACTGTTATCAAAAGAAACATCAAAAATCCTCGGCTTGAATTCAAGCACGGGGATTTGTTTGTTATTGTGCCAACCCGTGGCGTGTTTGATGTTGAAGCGTTTGTAGTTAGGCACGCACGATGGATAAAAAAACACTCAGCGTATTATGAATCTTTGAAATTGCACGCTGATAAGTTTGCACTTGAGCCGCGCTTGGCCGCTGAATTTCAAAAACTTGTAACAAGTTACTTAGATGAAGCTGCGGAATATTACAAAGTTGAACCTAAAGAACTTCGTTTTAAAACTTTGCGATCGAGATGGGGGAGTTGTACCAATACAGGAATCATCACTATAAATTTGAAACTACGATATTTTTCTGATGATATAATTCGCTACGTGGTCTGCCATGAAGTCGTGCACATGCGAGTGCGTAAACATGATCGGAACTTTTACGCGCTTTTGGCAGGAAACTTTCCGAATTTTAAGGACATGGACAAGAATCTTACAGCATACGAATATTTGCTTCATAAAAGCGAAGTTTTCGATTTCAAGTTCCCAAAACAAGCCTAATTTTGTATACTGTATGTATGTCTGAAGTAGAAAAATATCAACCAAATGAGGGGTCGAACGATGTTGAGAAACCAGCATCGGAGCAAGGGGATGTTCACGATGGCCGAGAGTTTAACGAACGGTTAGGTATTTGGATCACGCCGGTCAGCAAGGAAGAGACCGAGGCCTTTGATCGAGCAATGCGTCCTTTAACAAATCGAAAAGTTGAGGGCGATGTTGAGGTAGAAACCGAGCCCAAAAAAGACCTTAAGAAACAACTGGCAGAAGAACACGAAGCCTTGAACGATGCAGAAGATGATGAACGCGGGAACGATCACAACAAAACGTATAGAAGGTTTTAATACTAATATGACCATAGGCATCGAAGCGGAGCGCGCTAATAATCCGGTGAAAACTGGAGTCGAGCATTACGCTAAGCAGTTAATTTTACAGCTTGCAGAGATCGACACAACAAACCAGTACATCCTCTACTTGCGAACCAAACCCGAGGACTGGTTTTTAAATTTGCCTAAAAATTTCAGAGTAAAGATTTTAGGATATGGATCAATTCCATTTCCGTATTTATGGACACAATTACGATTGTCGTGGGAGATGTTGGTCAGTGCCCCAGACGTTTTACTCGTCCCTGCCGCATCTTTGCCTATAATTCATCCTAAACGTTCGGTTATAACTGTTCATGATGTTGCCTGGCGACTCTATCCTGAAACTTTCAAAATATTAAAGCGTTGGTATTTAGAATTTACGACGTGGTTTGCTTGTCGTTTTGCACATAGAGTTATTGCTGTATCAAACGCGACTAAAAAAGATTTGGTGAAGTATTATAAAGTCGATGGTAGTAAGGTTGAAGTTGTTTATCACGGATACGAAGCCGGTGATCATAACACCGAAACCAGTTTATCTCTTCCAGAAAAATACATTGTATTCATCGGAACGATTCAACCGCGTAAAAATATTATTGGTCTTATTGAAGCGTTTACCGAATTGAAGCGCGACCATCCAGAGTTATCACACAAATTAGTTATAGCGGGGCGTGTCGGTTGGAAGCCAGAAGAAACTTTAGTCAAGATCAAAAGTAATTCTGATGTGGTTTATTTAGGACACGTTTCAGATAATGATCGATGGCCCATCTTACGTTACGCTTCATTGTATGTTCTCCCAAGTTTTTATGAAGGTTTCGGCATACCAATTTTAGAAGCGTTTTCCATGCACGTTCCAGTCGCGACGGCTAACGTCTCCAGTATGCCCGAAGTGGCAGGGGATGCCGCGGTCTACTTTGATCCCAAGAATATATCCGAGATAAAAAAAGCCATGCAAGATGTGTTACTCGATAAATCACTGGCCGATCGACTAGTTGAAAAGGGTGATTTGCGTCTCCAAGAGTTTAGTTGGCGCAATTGCGGACAACAAACCCATCAGATTTTAATTCAAAGTTAAGCATGAATAAGTTTATTGCGTTTTTTACAACTGAACGAGTAATTTGGCTGCTCGTCTTGTGGCAGCTAATTTCTGTTTTGCTAATGGCTCTTGGTGTCTGGCCACAATCAATTGCTTGGCTAAGCTTTGGGTTACTTAGTGTTGTGATTTTGTTTGTCAGGCCATTTGATGCTTTGCTTTTGTTTATTGTATCGGTGCCATTTTATGTTGTGTTACCAAACCCATACTTTGATAGCTTAAGTATGTGGCGACCGTTGGTTATTATTTTATTTGTGTCGTGGGTGCTCCGTATGTACGTTGCTCAGAACAAGTACCTTACAAAAGTATTTTGGGTACGCAAGCGTATGGAGCTTTCTCAATCAGGGGCCATACCCTTACTTCTCGAACGCATCGATAGCCGGTTTATGTGGTGGGACAAATATGCCGCATTATTTGTTTTGTTCGCAATAATTTCCATAATTTTTGCACGTTTTCCTCAAGAGTCAATTAAGCAGATTATCTTCTTAGTTAATGCTTATTTGCTTTACATTGTTGTCATTAACGCAATTACTAACAAAGAACAAGTTAAAAAACTTATCCATTATCTTGCTGCTTCAACGGGGATCATTGTAGCGTTAGGTTTTGTGCAATTAGTAGCGACTTTCTTTGCAAGCCAATATTATTTTTGGCAATACTGGGCGATAATGGTTTCATCAGTTTACTATGGAACTGGTCTCGCTGATATTTTGGCTTATTCTAATTCCTGGTTTTCATATACTGGTAGCACCCCAAGTTTGCGAATGTTTAGTATTATGCCAGACTCTCACTCTTTCGGAATGGTCGCAGTTCTTCTAATAACATTTTTAATCCCACTTACTTACATATACTTTAAACCGGGAAAATCGTGGCGTGATCCAAAAGTTTTAATCACTAGCAAAAACTATTTTTTATGGAATGCTATTCGTTTGTCAGGGTTAGCGATTATTTTTTCCGGTACGCGTGGGTTGTGGGTAGGTATGTTGGCCCCTCTTTTTATCAGTGGCTTTTTCTACCTTAAAAATATTGCTAGACCAGTTTTTAAAAAGGCCATACTGGCTTATGTCTTAGTTATTTTGTTTTTTGTCTTGAGCCCGTTTATTAATCAAGCATTTAACTTCGTGCGACAGGCTGGATCGGAGGAAAAGTTTTTAGACAGAGCGGCAAGTATTTACGATTTAAGAGAATCTTCGAACGTTGGACGTCTTATTATTTGGAAAGAAAGTTTAGTTTACGCTGTTAATCATCCGTTAGGCGTAGGTTATGGAAACTTTATTGTGTCTTTAGTCTCTGATATTCCGGAAGGCGCATCTTTTGAAGAGGCTGGGAAAGGGAAAAACTTGCGATATAATTTGCCTCAAAAATTTGTGACGGCTCACAGCTTGTATTTAAATATCTTAGTTGAGTTAGGAATTGTAGGATTAATTGCTTTTGGGCTATTTTGTTTCGAATTCTTGCGGCGCGCTTGGAAGTTTATTAAGTACTCAAGAAATGACGTACTGGTATATAATGCATTTGTAGTGATGTTTACTCTGACTTTTCTGTGGTTCCTTGCCTACGGGGTATTTGATGTCACAATTTTTAACGACAAGGTTTTGCTCTATGTATTTAGCGCCCTGGCTCTCTCTGGAATTATTATGAGGCGTTACGAAACATTAAGACAAGAGGAAATAGTGAAAGGAAAACAGCATAATGGCTAAAGTTACGCTCGTACAGATTGTCTATAACGCGATGAAGTATATCCCGAAGTCTTTTGATAGTATGGTAAATCAAACCTATCAAGATATAGAGATTGTCGCGGTGATTAATGGTAACGAAGACGGAAGCAAAGAATATATTCAGAAGAATTATCCGGGTGTTACGATTATTGATCCTGGTGAAAATTTGCGATTTGTCAGAGGTTGTAATTTAGTTTTCGAAAAATATAAAGATACTGAGTTTTTTCAGTTGGTTAATGATGACTTATGGCTTGAGCCAAGCTATGTCGAAAAAATGGTCGCTGTTTTTGATGACCCTCGTGTTGGAGCAGCGCAAGGTAAAATTTATCAGTACGATTTCAAAACTCATCAACAAAGCAAGCGAATAGATACAACCGGGATCATATATGGAAAGACTGGTGGTGGACGAAGTAGGGGGCAACACGAGTTAGATGAAGGCCAGTATGATCAACAAAAACAATTGTTAGTAGTTGATGGTGCCGCTCCTATGTTTCGTCGGTCTGCCTTGGAGGATATCAAATATAAGCGACCTGATGGCACTTATGAGTACTTTGATGTTGATTTTGATATGTATTGGGATGATAGTGATATCTCGCTTAGGCTTGTAAATGAAGGATTTTCTTGCACTTTTGTTCCAGAGGCAGTTGCACATCATGGAAGAACTGCGAGCTCGAGTGAAGGTGGGTATAAAAAAGTTTTAGCGTTCATTAAGTTTCATAAAACGATAGCACCGTGGATTCGACAAAACAATTTCAAAAATCATATTTTCTTGTTTATTAAAAATTCACCAAAGTGGTACCCGCAATTTTTTGTCCGTGAATTTTTCTATCAGTGTTTCGTTTTAGTTTTTGAAACCTCAACTTTGAAAATTTTGCCGACATTATTTAAACAGTTACCCTTGATGTGGAAGAAGCGAAAGTATATTCAAGAGCATCGAAAAATTTCGGTTGAGCAATTTGAAAAGCTATTAAGCTAAATCATATGGATATATCTATAGTATTTGTTTCGTATCGATCGAAAGATGTATTGCGCGTTGCTTTGCAAGCGATTTACGCATCCAAGACTCAGTATTCATATGAGGTTATTATTGTTGATAACGATTCACCTGATGACACCGTTGCGGTTTTAGAGAGTGAGTTTTTATCAAATCCCGAATACGCCAGCAAAACCAAAATAATTAGAAATGAAAATAACGGTTTTGGCGGTGGAAACAATCGCGGAATTGATGAAAGCACCGGAGACTATATTTTAATTTTAAATTGTGATACTAAAGTTGATCCGGATACTTTACAGGTAATGGTAGATTTTATGAAGTCTCGATCCGATGTGGGTATTTCAACTTGTAAGCTGGTAAAAGGAAATGGTGAACTAGATTGGTCATGCCGTCGTAGTTTCCCAGACCCATGGGTTTCATTTTTCCGGCTATCTGGGTTATCTAAGCTTTTTCCTAATAACAAAAAATTAGCAGCTTACAATCTAACGTATAAATCTATAGACGAAGAAACAGAAGTCGATGCTTGTTCTGGTGCGTTTTCTTTTGTCAGTAGAGCTTGCATGGATAAAATCAAAGGTTTTGATCTTGATTACTTTATGTATGGTGAAGATTTGGATTTGTGCTATAGGGCTAAACAGGCAGGATTTAAAGTTTGGTATTATCCCAAGACTACTACTATTCATTACCGTGGACATACTTCTAAAAGAGAGCCGAAACGAACTTTATACGCGTTTCATGACGCGATGTGGATTTTTTACAAAAAGCATTTGTATAAAAAATATCCCAGGGCCTTTTCATGGTTAGTTTATGTTGGTATTTGGTCAAGGTATTACGTAAAGTTAGTTGAAAATTCTTTACGCAAGGAAAAATTTGTTAGCAAATAATAGTTATTAATTCTAAGAGTAAGCGTGATATACTAGATATTATGGAAAACGAACAACAGCCTCAAACAAATTTGGAGACAATCCAAGAAGTAAGCCCAGAAACAAACTTTAATCAAAACCAAAAACCATCGCCAGGCCATATCAGTCGCAAGCAATGGATATTAATTGTCGTCGTATTTTTAGTGGCGACCGCTGCTAGTTTTCGAAGCGGCTTGTTAATGGGCAGTAATGGTTTTAATTTTGACGCCAAACAATTCAAGATAGTAAATCAAAAAGATCAACCTACAGTTGTTGATTACGGTTTATTGTGGGAAGCAATTGGCGTGGTTGGTGATAAATATATTGAAAAGCCAGTTGATCAGCAAAAAGTTTTGTATGGGGCGATTAGGGGTGCCGTAAGTGCGGCAGGGGATCAGTATACTGAGTTCTTCGATCCCGAAGAGTATGCCAGTTTTAAAACAGACTTAAAAGGAACTTTTGATGGTATTGGTGCAGAAATTGGAAAACGCAATGGGGTAGTTGTAATCATTGCACCACTAGAAAATTCACCAGCAGAACGAGCCGGTCTTCGCCCTAAGGACGCGATTGTGTCAGTTAACTCTGAATCTACCGTAGATTTATCGGTAGACGAAGTTGTGCAAAGAATTCGCGGTGAAAAGGGGACAGAGGTTGTTTTAACACTATATAGAGAAGGTCAGTCAGATACTTTTGACGTCACAATCAAACGCGAAACTATTGAAGTAAAAAGCGTAAAACTTGAGTACAAACAACAAGGTGATAAAAAAATTGCAGTGTTAAAACTTGCTCGCTTCGGCGAAGATACCAAAGCTTTATTCAGGCAAGCGGTTGATGAAGTCAAGCAATCGGGCGCGCAAGGTTTGATTCTTGATTTGCGCAATGATCCCGGGGGATACTTAGAAGTGGCGGTTGACGTTGCGTCATACTGGTTACCAAAAGATAAGTTAGTTGTCACGGAAGATCATAGTGGTGAAGGTTCTGTTATTTACAATTCCTACGGATACAATTCCTTAGCTGGTTTGAAAACCGTAGTATTAATTAATGGTGGTTCCGCCTCAGCTTCGGAAATTTTAGCCGGTGCTTTGCGTGATCATAATCTTGCTACGTTGATCGGTGAAAAAAGTTTTGGTAAGGGTAGTGTTCAGGAACTAGTTGAGCTTGATGGTGGTGGCGCGGTGAAAGTTACGATCGCCAAATGGATTACCCCAAGCGGTAAAAACTTGAATAAGGAAGGTTTGAGTCCTGATCAAGAAATTGTTTTATCTGAGGATGATTTTGAAAACGATCGTGATCCGCAATTAGATAAAGCTCTAGAAGAAATCGTGAAATAAAAAAACAGCCCTGAAATTTCAGGGCTGTTTTAAATTATTGGTTGATTTTGTTTAAATTATGGTATAATTATTAGGTATTAAACCTCTGTACATGAAACAAAAATCAAGTATAAAAAGTCCTGAGATTAGTTCAAAGACCTATGTTCGTAAAACCTCTAAATCCCTACAATACGTATTATTTAGACGAGCTTGGGTTGGCTTTTTAGCTATAACCTTAATCCTCTTACCAATCGCAGGACTCCTCTGGAATCCTCAGCACAACACAGCCCTAGCTGATACTGCTGTCTATGGTTTTGCAAAACAGATGGGCGGAACTGGTTCGGATAGCGCTAGGGGTATGACCTTGGATGACGATGGAAACATTTA
>CAYOVR010000059.1:4659-7961 GCA_964407465.1 uncultured Candidatus Saccharibacteria bacterium | reverse complement strand
CTGAATGGACATCCGCTCCTGGCTTGTTCACACCTGCACCAAGAAGTCCCGCACGGGAGCCGGCGCCAAGGGCGACGCCACCTACGGAACGCCGATCACGTTCAAGGCGCGGGTGGAGAAGTCCAGGGTCGGCACCCGCTCCGCGCAAGGCAAGGAAACCGAGCACGAGTTCGTGCTGTTGACCAACATCGAGATCTTGATCGACGACGTCATCTGGTTCCCGTCCATCGCCGGCGAAGAAGCCGATGACCTTGACGACATCAACGATGCCCGCACTCCGATCAACGTCGAAGTGGTGACGGACAAGGCGGGCATCACCAAGGTTTGGCAGGTCTACTTCGGAGCGTGAGCCATGAGCGCGATGGACCTGGACCTTCACACCACTGGATCGAAAGACCTGGCCGACATGATCAAGCGGTACGGCGTACGCGGGGCAGATGCCTTCGCCGGCGCGGCGTACATGTGGGCCACCAGCGTCGTCTCGACGGCGATGAAACTCACCCCGGTCTTCACCGGCTTCCTTCGTCAGAGTCGATACTGCGAGCTGCCACGCATCACCGGCGCCGGTGCGTTTCAGATCGGCATGGGCTTCTCGGCGCCACACGCGATCTTCGTCCACGAGATCAACAAGAACTACGTCGTCGGCGAGTGGAAGTTCATGGAGAAGGCGCTCAACTGGCACGCGCCAACCGCGATGCGGGAGATCGCATCCTGGACCAAGAAGCTGATCGAGACTGGCGGCGGCATCCAGTCAATCGGAATCAGGCACCCAACCGAGCCGCTTCAGGGTCCGTATCATCGGCCGCACCGCAAACCCAAGGGCGAGACGGCGAAGGCAAGGAAGATTCGCCTCAAGAAGATCGCCAAGGTGAAACAGCAACGAGCCCAGGGTCGAGCCGACAACGTGCTCCGCATCGCCGCCGAGAGCGCATCCAGCCTGAGCGCGCAGCGCGCGGGCCGGCGCCCACCACGTCCAGGCAGAGGAGGTTGAGATGGCCACGGTCACCCCGGACGTCGAGACGGATGTCCTTCAAAAGCTCAGCGCTCTGCTTCCCGCTTCGGTGATCATCGCCGGGTCAACCCGCAACGCATGGGCCGGCCCTGAGCGTGGCGTTGACGAGGGTTTCCCGATGCTCGCGATCTTCGTCCAGGTCTACGGTGGCCAGGCCGACTGGAACGGTCAGGACCGTCAGCGGTGGTTCGACGTGCAGGTGCTGGTCCGGTCTGCCCGCCTGGCCTACTCGGCTGGCGAGGTTCTGGCCCGCGCCATCTTTGACGCGATTGACGGAGTCGGCCCGTGGGCGGGGCCAACGTCAGGAGCCCTGTATCAAGACCTCGTGGCGTCAGGCGCTGGTCCCATCAGCATCGGCGCGTCCGACGCCGACTCGTTCTACTTCTCGGTCAACGCCACGGCGTGGCGCGAAGGGTGAGCCAGGGGTGGGCTTGTGCCGCCATCGCCCCTCGGCCACCATCTTCGCATGGCCGATCTTCGCCCCCTCGACATCATGGCTGCCTCCACATGTGAGCGCCTGGCTGTCGACATTCGCGCCGGCCGGTTGACCACCCTGCAGTTCAGCGTCGCCGACAAGGACGTCTTCGGGCTCTCCATCGAAGCCGTGAACCCGCAGGCGTTGGCTGGCGACCAAGCAGAAGAGGCGAACGAAGAGCCCACCCAGCCAGGCCGTAAGAAGACTGGCTGCCCGGGGTGCGGACGGTTCGAGATTCGTGACGCTGGCGATGGCTACAAGATGTGCCTCGACTGCAACCTGAACTGGTCGCCGAGCGGCCAAGCAAAGAAGGAGTGAACGATGACCGCAGGAGCATTCGCTGGGCGTCTCGCAGAGGTTGCGATCTCGACGGCAGCCATCGACCCGAACAGCGCGACATTTTCGGCCGACCTCACCGGCGCGGCCTACTCGGAGATCGAGAAGGTCAACAACCCCAAGTTCAGCGGCACGGTGGACACCGCGGAATCCAGCTCCAACGACAGCGGCGGCGCCAAGGAGTTCGTCGCAACGTGGGACAGTGGACAGCTCTCCTTCGAGATGGTCTCCGACGACAGCACCACCGTCGTGCAAAACACCCAAGTGTGGGCGGCCTACATCGCCCGCTCGATCCGCGGCTTCCGTGTTCGCCCTCGCGGCAACAGCGCCGGCGACCAGCAGATCTTCATGGCCGGCATCATCACGAACATCGAGCAGTCCTCCGACAAGGGCGATGTCTCGAAGTACAGCGTGACCGTCCAGAAGGTGAAGGCGTTCACGCGCAACACGCAGTGAGCCAGTGACACCGCTCTGATCCTTGCGGTAGGTTGGGCGCCTGTTCGGCGCCCTTCCTTTTTGCTGAACGCGAGGCCCACATGGCAGACCCGTTGCGCGGCGTTGAGATTCACATCGGCGGACAGACACGCACCATCCGATACACGATGTCCGCGTTTCGGATCGCCGAGAAGCTTCTCGGTGGACGCAGCCTTCGCGACGCCGTTCAGGACATGGGAGTCGGGTCCGTGGTGGACCTTGCGACGGCGGGGATGGTGCATCTGGACAAGAGGGTGACACCGGAGCGGGTCACCGCCTGGCTTGAGCAAGAGCCCGAGAAGTTCGCGGAGCTGGCAAACGCGGTCGGCGCCGCCATCACCGAAGCCTACATGCGCATGGTCCCAAAGGACATGAGGGATGAGGTGGGGGAAGAGACGGAGACGACGACAGCGCCAGCGGCGTCTCCCGTCAGCGGCGCGACGATGGCTGGCCAGACTTCGCCAGGTTCCTCAGACTCGTCTGCCGTTTCGGAATAGCAATCACCGAGGCGTGGAGCATGACGCCCGGCGAGCTTGAAGATCTTTACGTCGGCGGCGCCGAGCGCGAACGGGACATGCGGTACGGCATGGCGATGATCACGTCATCGATCCTCGCCAGTATGGGCGGCGTGAAGATCTCCCCCGAGGAACTCATCGGTGAGCCTGCCCCGGAGGAGAGAGTGGTCGGCGAGGAGTCGCAAGAGGACAAGCTCATGAAGCTGATTGCGCACCAGGCGCGCATCGCTGAACGAGAGGAACAACAACAGGCGGAATGGCTTGCGGGCCTCGGGCTTGCGGCGGACGTCTCGGAGTAGAACACTGGCGCCGGAGGTGCCCCGTGACCGAGACCGTTGGTGGAGTCAAGGCGACGTTCACGGGCGATTCGTCAGGTCTGGCCAAGGCTGTCCAGGACGCCATCACCAAGATGGACTCTGCACGGGCTCGTGCCGCAGAACTCAGTGCAGCACTGAAGGACACGTCCGTCACGTCGAAACTGTCGGCCGAC
>CAYOVR010000059.1:0-4649 GCA_964407465.1 uncultured Candidatus Saccharibacteria bacterium | reverse complement strand
CTGCGGCTCCTTCAGAACCAGGCCGACAAAGCCGAGCAAGAAGTCAGGCAGCTCACCGCTGCGCAGTCCGCGCAGGCGTCGACTGCCCACAACGCCGTGACGTCTTCTGTTTCGTCTCTCGGCAAGGCGCGAGAGGGCATCGAAAAGATGCGAGGCATGATGGGTTCGGTCGGCCAGGCTGCCGGCGTGGCCAGTGCTCAGTTCGGCGCGTTCGGCGGAATCGTGCAGAACTCACTCGGCGCGTTCATGGCGGGTGGCGGCGTTGGCGTTGGATTGTCGCTCTTTGCCTCTGGTTTGATGTTGGCTGCAGATCATTGGGACGTCTTCGGCAAGAAGGCGGCTGAGATCGCGGCTGCCACCTCGGAGAGAATCAAGACCCTGACCACCGAAGTCAACGGGATGGTCGATGCCCTCAACAAGGCAAGCGGTGCGTTCAACTCGTTCGAGGTGGACAAGATCGATGTCGAGATCGGGAAGCTCACGGAGAAGCTCAAGGGTGCGATCCCTAAAGGTGCGATGGAGAACTTCGCGGCCTATCGGAACTCTCCGTCGTTCCGAAATGATTCGCAGGTCATCCCGCAATACCAAGAAGCCAGGTCCCTCGTCCTTGAGATCGAGAAGCTCCTGGACAAGCGCCACTACCTTGAGAACGAGATCGCCGGGAAAGAAATTGCTGCGCTTGAGGCGAAACTGAAGGCGGCTAACGAGAAGGTCGCGAATGCCGAGAAAGCTCTCGCCGAGAAGGTGAGACGTGAAGAGAAAAGCGAAGAGGACTTCCAAAAATGGATGCAGGAGAACTCCTATGTCCCGCGCGATCTCACGGCCCCGTCTGGAGAGCTGACTCTTCCTCCGATGATGTTTCCCGGCGGCGCCATGATTCCGGGGACTTCGCCGGCATCACCACCGTCGTCTGCTGCCATGCTGGATGAAAGACTCAAGCTCACCACGGGGATCAACGTCGACGCCCCGCAGGTGCAGACGGAGACGATCGGCGACAAGATCGGCAAGGCGCTAGGAGAGAAGGGCACCGCCACGCTGATGCAGGGATTCGCCAGCGGCGACATGGGAGGGGCGT
This sequence comes from uncultured Candidatus Saccharibacteria bacterium, assembly GCA_964407465.1. Lineage (GTDB taxonomy): Bacteria > Patescibacteriota > Doudnabacteria > UBA920 > UBA920 > JADZEH01. Next base: position 3,574 of record CAYOVR010000059.1, on the reverse strand, counting down.
TCTCGGCGCTCGGAGGCATCATCGGCGCAGCGGCCGGCATTCCGTTCGCTGGCCAGATCATTGAAGGCGTGATCTCGATTGCGACCCAGGTGGTCAATATCTTCATGGCTGCCGGTCAGCACATGGCTGACATGATCTCCAGGCCGTTCGACAAGATCTTCTCCAGCGGTGGAGCCGGACAACTGAAGGGCATGTTCGGCCAGCTTCAGTCCGACATGGGCCAATCGGCAAAGAGCGCCACCGATATGCTCCCCGTCGCTGCGGTGATGGGGCCAGCCGGGATTAGCATGGCGGGGCCGGCGGCCGCGATGATGTCGCAGCAGGCGATGCTGTCCATCGCATCGTTCGGTTTTGCGTTGACGACAGCGAACAAGCAGTTTGAAAAGTTCAGCAACACGATCGGCATGGCGGGCACGATCTTCCTTGATTCGTTCGCCCCCATCTGGGATGGCCTCATGCCAATCGCTGGTGCTTTCATTCAGATCGCAGAGGCGGTCTCCCCAATCCTCGCGGTCTTCATTGCGTTTCTCCCGCTGGAGAAGATCGCAGAGGCGGTCATCATTGCGATGAAGTGGGCGTCGCTGGCCATCATCTCGTTCGGGAAGGGCCTGCTCACTGCCGCCGCCGGGATTATTCGGGTCATGTATTTGATCGGGGTCATCGACAAGGACACTCGAAACGAAGCGCGCGCCGGCATCACAAGCATGATGGATGAGCTCAAGTCTGCGGCGACTGCGATCGCGGACATCACCGTCACATCGGCACAGGAGACAGCAGACCGAGCGGAGCGCGCTGCCTTACGTCAGGCGGCAATCGAGGCAGCTAAAGCAAAAGCCTCCGATCGAGCATCGAAGTCAATCTCTGACTTCTCCGAAACGCTCACCAATGTCCCGTCTGGGTATAAGCGAAGGTTGAACGAGATCATGTTTGGCGCCGCCGATCCAGAGAACCCGTCGACGAATGGTGCCGCCCCTGCTCTCGGCACCATTTCTGGAATCACGGTGAACATCGCAACTTGGTACAGTCGCTCCTCGATGAGTGAAGACCTGAACAACATCAAACGGCTCGCGAAGAACGGCACGCTCGCCGCACAGGCAGCGGCGCGCACCTTCAACCCAGACGACAGGAACTGACCGATGGCACTCGTCCAGCTCAACGGGGTTGCGATTCCAACCTTCAAGGATTCGCTCCGCGAGACAACGATCCACACCGGCGACCTCGTCGCGCGCGGAATCAACGGCGCATTGCACGAGACGCGGTCCGGTCGAAAGCGGCAGTGGTCATTCCAGATGACTCCACAGCGCGCAACGATCGCCGAGCAGTATCGGATGTGGATCGAAGGGTTCGGTCAGGGATGGTCGTTCGACTACGTCGAGCCGTTCACGGGGCAGAGTTACTCTCGCGCTGGCCTTGGCAATGCAACGGTTCTGGCCAGTGGCCTGATCACCGGCGCTGGCAAGCACAGCAACTATTGCGAGGTCGCCCTCGCCGACGAGTTCGGCTTCTTTCACCTCAACAAGGTCGGGCGCCCGAGCTACGCACCGACGATGGGATGGACGCATGTCTTCTGGAAGTACATGACCCTGGCCTCGGGTGAGGTCGGTGCGGATGGCTGGTACCACTGCATCCTCAAGGGCGCGGTGTCACATGCGGGCGGCGCAGGTGCGAACCCGGCGAACGTCCTCCAGTACCGCAACGGCGTGGCGTCGTCGAACATGGGGCGACTGATCACGGCAGATGGAACGTCGGCCCTGTTGCGCGGCAAGCGCGCACTGGTCGCGGACACCAGCGCGGCAGCTCGCTATGACGACTGGCTTTTTTTGCCGTGGGAGATCGACGCGTCGTGGGTGTCTTCGCTCTACACGTTCGCCAACAGCTACGCCCTCGGCATGTCGCCGGTGACGAAGCTATCCGGAGACTGCGTCTTCGGCACGTCGCCGATCGAAGTGGTCGGACGCGTCGACAACGTGTCGATGATCAATGCCAAACTCTCCGGCGCATCGAGCGTGGAGAACAACGTGCGCATCATGGACGTGACGCTTTACGAGGTTTGACGTGGCCAAGACAGACGAAGAGTTCGCACAGCTCGAAGCGCGCTTCCTCGCGGAAAAAGCAAAACACAAGCACGCGAAAGATATCAACGCCGGATTGCTCGTGTCGTTGACTCGCGCGGTGAACGCGGAGCTGGACAAGCTCATCGCAGAGTTCAGAATGAAGAGCCCGTCACTGAATCGTGACGGAGCAATCCAAGCCCTGTCGATGGCGAAGGATCGCGTGCCACTGGCGCGCATCAACACCGCCCTTCTGCTTGATGAATGAGGACCAATGAGAAGCGGATTCGGAACATCGGCACCATTCCAGCCACACCCGCTTCCGCCTCTTGCTGCGGACTGCATCGGCCTTTGGCGCCTGGACGAAGCGGCGGCCGGCACGAACTTCGACGACATATCGGCGAACAACCGGGACCTGACCGTCGCTGGTAGTCCCGGTGTTGCAGGTCCGATCATCACCGTTCCATATGCGACGGTCGGATCACGTTCGTTCAACGGCGCAACCCAGTGGGGCGTTCGCGTTCACGACGCCAACGACGAGACAAAGTTTCAAGATGAATGGACCATCGAGGCATTCATTCGACCAGCGACTATCGCCGCCGGTCGGCGCACGATCTTCTCGTTCAGCGAATACCAGGCAGCACCGACCCTCACCGGCAACGAGCAGTGCTGGTTTGGGGTCGATGCTGACGGGCTCGCTGTCCGATGGGAGAACGGCAGTGGATCAAACGTCGACGCTGACGGCCGCGCATTTCCTCTTGTTGCCAACTGCCGCTACCACGTCGCTGCGAGAAAGATGCGATCTCGCAGGTACCCAGGAAAGTATCGCGTCGACTTCTTCGTCAACGGCAGATGGGTGACGCCGAACGCTGCGCAGTACGACAACCTGTCGAACTCGACTGGTGGGACGATCTCGCGCATGACGATTGGCGCGTGCTTCAGGGATGGAGCGTCCACCGTCGCACCTGGCTCGCTGTTCAACGGACGCATCGACGACGTCATCATCACGCCCGTAGCGAAGACGGACTACGCGATCCGTGAAGACTGCATGCGCGGGTTCAGATCGTGGAGCTTTCAATACACGTCGTCCGATATGGGTTCCCTGCTTCCTCAAACGAAGCCGGCCATGGCGTGCCTCACTCGCGTTCGACTTCAGGTCGCAATGGATGTCGACGACCTGTGGGAACACTACTACTGCTCATTTGGCCACGCACCGTCTGACTCTGGTGATGCTTCCGGCATGAACCGCGAGGCGGGCTACCTGTTCGCAAACAAGTTCCAGTTCTTGAAGTCGATCAGCATCAGCGACGACATCGAAGCCCAGGCCATGACGGCGTCGATCGTTCTCTTTCAAAACGCGCGCATGAACAACGTGTCGCCGTTCACGTATCACGCATCGAACGCATGGAACCCGTTGAACACGACGGAGCTGTCCGCCGCTGACAACAAGAATGCGATCGCATCTCTGCGCAAGGTCGTTGTTGAAGTGTGCCCGATGCCAGCCGGGTTGACCGACAACGAGA
>CAYOVR010000058.1:0-7996 GCA_964407465.1 uncultured Candidatus Saccharibacteria bacterium | reverse complement strand
GTACGCAGTCCGCGTCCATGCTGGAGTTGCGGGGGCGCCACGCGCCGGGCGCCGTCGACGCGGCGCGGCCCGTGTCGGAGCCCGAGAGCATGCGGCGCACGATCACGGAGCCCGCGAGGCGCCCGTAGGCGTTGTCGTCGGCGCGAGGGTCCGGGTTCGGTGCGGGGCCGTTGCGAGGGCCTGCGGGCACCTGGAAGAGCCCGACCTCGTGAAACTTCTGGCGCGCGTCGGCCTCGACGGTGTCCTCGCCCCATCCCGTAGAGAACGAGGTGAAGCCCTGGAGGGCGAACGAAGCGAAGGCCGGGTCGACGCCGCGGAACGCGTGCGGGATCATCCGGTCAACGATCGGCTTGAGCAGCGGCGAGCGCCCTCGCAGCATGGGCAGTTTCTCGCGTGCGTAGCTGGACGGTCGGCCGGTCAGTGCGGTGCGTGAGCTCATGGTGTCATCGTCCCCTTCATGGCCCCGTAGGGGCCCCGAGCTCACTGAGCACCGCATCGGCCGCGGGCTGAGAGGCCATCTCGTTCACCACCTGCGCGATGGAGCGCCGATCCGTCGCCGCTGCGATCGTCAGGAGCGAGCCGTCAACGAGACCTCGCACAACGGGCGACATGCGCGACCGCTGCACGCCGATCGCGAGGTCTACCTGCTCCATGACGAACAGCCGGAACGCCTTGCGGACGGGCTCGATGTGGCGCACTGAGAGCACGAACGCCGCCGGGAGGATCACGGCGACCGTGATGACCCCGGCGATGTACGCGAGCGTCGCCTCGTCGTCGCAGTCGCACGGCCCGCTCATCGCGTCGTCAGCTTCCGGTAGAGGAGCACCGCGCCGTAGGTGGCCGCCGCCGCCGCCGCGAGCACCACGATGACCTGGACGACGTCCCCGGCGCGCACCGGGTCCGCGAGCGTGTCCGGCGAGAGCACGCGCTGCGCGTTGCCGACCATGGCGGTGTTGGTCGCCGAGAGCACGGGGCCAGCGACGACCCTGTCGGCGATGCCGAGCGGCGCGGGCGCCACCGGGGCGCCTTCGGGCACGACGCTTTGGACGCCGGACCCGGCGGCGCCACCCGGGATGCCGCTGGGGGCGACGGTGACGCCGGCACCGCCGACGGGCACGCGGGGGGCGGCGGAGGCCGGCGGCGAGCTCACGCGGGCCGAGGTCTCGCCCACCGCGGCGTGCGGGACGTTGAACGTGGGCCCCTGGCCCTGGCGTAGCGCGTTCACCAGCACGCCGTGGTTCGCCGACGCGCCCGCGACGATGAGCGACGTCGCCATGTAGTTCGCCAGCGTGTTGCCCGGCATCGGCTGCGACAGCCGGACATGAACGGCACAGCGCACGACCTTGCGGCCGTTCGCGTTGTGGATGACCGTGTTCGGCGCTCCCTGCAACACGATGGAGCCGGGCGTCGACATCGACGGGATGCCCTGCGGCCACGTACGCACCTGCGCGTCCACCTTCTGCGCGGTGATGCTGTCGCTGGCGGCGTTGAGCGACACCTGGAACTCGACGCGACGGACGCCTGCGGGGATCGTTGTGGGGAGGCTCATTTGATGCTCCTGTACGCGTAGCCGAGCACGGCGAGCGCCGCGAGCCCGAGCACCGCGCCGCCGCCGATTTTGTAGGAGAGAGGGATCGCATCCCAAATCGATCCCGCGCCATCGGGGAGGCGCTGGCCGAGGGGCCGCTGCGACAGGCCGATCTCGCTGGGGACGCCGCTGTCGCGCACCGTCGAGGTTCCGGCGCTCGCGACGGCGGAGTCGCCCCACGTCGTAGTTGGCGCGGTGTTCGACGCCGCATTCTGCGTCGCAGGGGCAGCGTCGATGCACACCGTGTTGATGTAGTCACTGCCCACGAGCCACCGCAGCCCGGTGAGCGAGTCGACGCCGCCGCAGCCGAGCCCCCCCGAGGGGAGCGCGTTGACGAGCCGCGTCGAGGAGAAGGCGGGGTTGCCCGCGCTCTTGAGCGCCTCGAAGAAGATCCGCGCGACGTCGTTCGTCTCGAACGGCGCCTGAGAGATGAGCGTCGCGCTCAACTGGATGACGGACTCGGTCACGCCCGAGAGCGTCTGCTCGACGTTCCGCGGCCACGGGTTCGTCGCGACGCCGGGGGCGAGCTGGATCGCCCCGCCGCGAAACGCCGTGAGGCCCTGCGCGAAGGATGACGCGAGGCGCGTCACGCTCGTGCGCTGCCCGATGCCGCGCGACACGGTCACGCGCATCTGTACGTTCCACGGGCGTCGGGCGGCGAGGAGGATGCCCATGGTCAGTGCGCGCTCCGAATGCCGGCGCGACGGTCGCGCATGCTGACGCCGCTGGACGCGCGCGACGCGCCAGCGGCGCCCGGGATGGTCGTCTCCGTGGTGACCTCTTGGCCGCCCGCCTGGACGCGGTTGGTCGACGGGCCTCCGCCGTTGGCGGCCTGGGCGTGGGTCACCGCGCGACTGTGGGTATCGACCTCGCCCGTCTGCACCGCGTTGGCGTTCTGGTCGGCCTCGATCATGCGCAGCGAATCGTTCACCTGCGTGCCCATGGTGATCCACTGCGTGCGGACCCGGACGTCGTTCTCGGTGAGCAGCCGGACGCGAGGGTACGGCTCCGGCTGGCCCGTGAGCTGCGCGAGGGCGCGCGATCCGGTGACCACGCGGTGCCGCTCGGTGCCGTAGTCGACAGCCTCCATCGGGCCGGGGTACGGCACGAGCGTGTGGTTGTCGGGCCCGCCGTAGGAGAAGCGGAGCACCTCGGGGTAGCGCTCCAGCCGGTCGGCGAGGGCGCGACGCAGGCGCGCGACGTTCGTCGCGAGCCCTCGGTTCACCACGATGCGGCTGCGCAGCGTGGCGAGCTCCGCCGTCTTCCGTTCGAGGATCGGGGCCTTCTCGCGGATCACGGCAGCGGCGCGCTCCACGGCGGCCTGACGCTCGGTTGCGGCGCGTGCTGCCTCCGCGGCGGCGGCTTCGGCGCGAGCCCTGGCGACCTCTGCGGCGGCGCGAGCTTCGTTCGCTTCGCGGACGCGCTGCTCCATGTTCGCGTACTCGCCGCGCCGGGCCTCATCCGCCGCGTTCTGCGCGGCGATGGCGGCCTGCGCGGCCTGTGCCGCCGCCAGCTCCGCGGCGGTGAGAGCGCGCTTCGCGGTGGCGTCGCGGGTAATGGCGTTGGCCGCGACGACGCCAGCGTCCGTTCGCGGGACGAGCTCCTGGTTCTGGAGGCCGCCGAAGATGGCGCCGCCGCCGGGCGGGGGCGGGGGCGGCGGCGCGCTGTTGCGGCGGGAGACGTAGGCAGCGGCGAGGACACCGGATGCGAGGGCGAGGATGATCCATTCCATGATGGTACTTGCTTGCTTTCAGGTGGCCGGCGCCGGCTGCGTGCTGAGGTTGGCTCGTCTGCGTGCGGTGAGCGCTGCGCGCCCGGCGATGGTAGTCGCTGCGCGCCCCGCGGTGACGTTGGGCGTGGTCTTGGCGGACTCGCGTCTCGCGAGCTCCTCGGACGTCGGCGCACGGAAGAGCCACCATGCTCCGAGGATCGCGCCGACGCCGAGGAGGTACTTCACGCGCGTGCTCCGTTCAGGGGGCCGCGCCGCCGGCCGGGGCGGCCGGGCCCATGCCCCACACCACGTAGCCGATGCCCACGCCCACCGCGACGCCGAGGACCATCCAGGCGTACTTGTTGCTCTTCATCTCCGCGAAGCTCATGTCGGACTCCATCTCTCTCGTGTCGAACGACGCTCGCGACCATCGCCAGCGTCGGGTGATTCAGGATGCTGCCCGGGGCGACGCCGCGCCGCCGGCCGCCGCTCTCGGGCCCGCGCCGCCGGCCGCCGCCTGGGGCGCAGGGGGGCACCCGGGGCCGCCGGGGTGCTCGGCGCAGTACGCGCGATCCTCCAGCGTCTCCTGGCGGCTCGCGCGCCGGTTCTCGCGCTCGCGGTTGGCGGCGCGGTCGTCGCGCACGATGTTGATGACCGCGCCGCCGACCTGACCCACCGCCGCGATGATGCCGGCCGCGACGTTGTCGCCCTGCGGCGGCGGGGGCGGCGTGTTGGCGTAGGGGTTGAAGCCCTCGGGGGACGTCTGTGCGGGGCGCAGCGCGAGGTACAGGCCGCCGAGCGCCACGGTGCCGCCGAGCATGAGCAGGATGATCGTCGAAGTCTTCATGTGGGGCACACCTTGCGAGCGTCGGTGATGATGACCTGATCGCCAGTGGTCTCGATCTCCCAGGTGAGAAGGTCGAGCGTGGCGTTGGTGTCGTTGAGCAGAACGAATGACTCCGCGAGTCGCACGCTCACGGAGCCGCGGCACTTGCGGCCCGCTGCAAAAGCGGCGTTCATCTCGCCGGCCGAGATGACGAGGAAGGTGCCGTCGTCGAACTCGTCGGTGGCGATGCCGCTGCCCTGCTTGCGCAAGAGGCTCCGCGTGAGCGTGATGCCGGTGCCTGCGACGACGAGCGCCTTGGGCGGGTCGCCCCACAGTCGCACGGTGACGACGTCGTCGTCCGTCCCGAAGCGTTCGAGGGAGTAGATCGACACGGGGAACGTGACGATGGGCGGTCCCGCGATCTGCGCGAGCAAGACGGGGAAGTTGCCCTGTCCCCTGCGGTGGCGAAGCTCTCGGCTCACGGAATCTCCCTCCCGCTCTGATCGAAAACGCGGATCACGGGCCTGCCCTGGATCGCGTGGATGCGCCTGTGCGGGTATCGGTTGCCGCCGTACACGTCGCCCTGCGACCCGGAGCACCCGTTGATGTCGGCGGTCGAAATGGCTTCGTTGCCGTCGCGGATGAGGAGCTGCTCTCCGCGGCACTCGAACGCCGCGCCGAAGACGAGGTTCGTGATGAGGATGCCCACGGCGGTGATCGCCACCGCGATGACGCCCGCGATGGGCATGGACATGAGGAGCTGCACGCTCGCGACGACGGCGCCGTTCAGGATCGCGTTGGCGATCTGGCGGTCGCTGGAGGAGCTCGCCCCCGAGACGAGCGCGAGCCCGGTCGGGTTGGTGTTGCCGCCCGACGCCCGCGCCTCGCGCGCCTGACGCTCCATGGCGACGCCGTAGAGGTACTGATCGATGCCGGCGCCACGCGGGAGGTTGAGCTCGCGCATGGCCTTCGACAGCATTGCGCTGTGATGCTCGACGCACGCGTGGACGTGGGCGGTAGCGCCGAGGTCGCACACCATGCGGAGGATGTTCGCGGCCCTCACGAAGTCGGCGACGGCGTCGGCGTACTCCTGCGACGCCCAGTTGTGCGAAGCGGCTGGCATCGAGCGCCACTCGACGATGCGAGGGGCGCGCGAGCGCATCGAGTCGATCCACAGCGAGTCGGCGCGGCCGAGCTCGACGATGCCGGAGCGCGCCGGGCCCTCGCCCTGCGTCACGCGCGCCCACGGGTGGCCGTTGTGGTACTGGTAGCGCGTCTCGACCTGATCCCACACGCCGCCCGTGTGGAAGTAGTCCTCGACGCCGTTCCAGCCGTACACGAGGCACGGGTGCCACTGAGGGTCGCCGTTCGCGCCGCGGACGATGCCGGCGGCGAGCGTCGTCAGCTCGCTGACGATGCGGATGAAGGCGTCGTCGGGGAACGCGGTGCGCGTGAAGAGGCGCGGCGTCGGGTAGAGCTTGCGCCACGTCGAAGGAAGCGGTGTCCCGGGCAGGTAGTTGCCGCGGGTGAAGCGCGTGTAGCTGAACGAGGTGGCGCCCTCGTCGTATCCGACGCCCTGGTTGCCGAGGTCGGCATACCTGGGGAAATCGAACCACCCACCTGTCCAGACGCGGGAGTCCGCGCCCCACGGCGGGCAAAAATTGTTGTGGTCGCCGCCGGGGCCCCAGCCTCCGATGCGGTTGCGGCGGTCCTGGATCATGCGCACGTCGGGCGCGACCGCGGGGCGGATGTACGTGAGCACGCCCTGGCCCGTCTCGACGCCGTTCGCGTCGACGGGAACGAGCTCCGCGAGGAGCGCTTCTGCGCGGCGCTTGAGCTCGTCGTACGACGCCTCGAGCCGAAGCACGCTGTTGACGGTGACGTTCTGGCGCCCGCGGCGCCCGTTGACCGTGGCCTCGATCTCGAACACGCGGTTGCGGTCGCCCATCGTGTCGCTGTTGGCGAACGCGGCGATGTTCTGCCGCTGCTCGGGCGTGAGCACTTCCTGGCGCGGGTGGACGATGGCGGAGGCGCGGGCGGAGACGGCGCTCCCGACCGCCCTCACCGGGCCGAATAGCCCCTCGAACAAGCGGCCGAGACGGGCGCTCGCGAGGCTCAGACGGCTGGAAAGGGCGGGCGGGAGGCTCATGGGGAGGGATGCTCTCGATCAGCCCGGGACGGGCGCGGCGGCGGGGCTCGTCTCGTTGACGGGCAGGTAGGGCGAGATGGCCGGCGCCTTGGGGCTCGACGGGTCGGGCGTCATCGGCATGAAGACGATCGTCCCGCTCTTGCAGCAGTTCTCGCCCATGTCGCGGACGCGCGTCAGGTCGTGGTCGCCGCGGTTGACCTCGATGTCGGTGAGGTTCGCGAGCGACGAGAGGCCGCCGTTCGAGAGGTCGTAGTTGCCCGTGTACTTCACGCGCGGGTCGCCGCACGAGTTGTCCAGGGAGCCGAAGCCGGGGAGGCCCGCGACCTCCATCATGGTCCCGGTCACGAAGCGGATCGGGGCCGCGCTCAGAAGGCCGTGGTGCGCGCCGAACACGTCGGCGTCGACGCGGTTGGCGAACCCGAGGTTGCTCGCGGCGGCGCCGCCGATGGGGCTGATGTCGCCGTTGCGCCCGTAGCGCAGGAACGGCCGCTGGAACTCGGGGTTGGCCCGGCAGGCCGCGTTCCAGTAGCTCTCGTAGAGCTCGCTCGGGTGGGCGTACTGCGAGTCCACGGGGAAGTAGGTCTCGGAGCCCACGTAGAGAAACTGCTGGTTGCCCACCAGCATGTCCGGGTTGAAGTTGCCGTAGGCCACCGGGCATACGTAGGCGGTGGGCCCGTAGGTCATCTCCACCAGCGAGCCGGGGCGCGGCACCGTGCGCGGGAAGTTCGCCGAGCACAGGTAGAGGGTGTCCTTGTTGTAGGCGATCTCCAACTGGGCGATCGTCCGGTCGGTGACCCAGTAGGGGAGGCCGGCGACCCGCTTGTCCTCCATGCGGCGATCGAGGATGTAGAGGTACATCCCGACCTTGTTGACGGTGACGCTGCCGCCGAGGGCCGCGTGCACGACCGCGCCGTAGACGGCGTCCTCGAACGCCCGGTTCTGCTTGACCCGGAAGTTCCAGAGGTTGTCGGTGTCGCAGAGGGTCGCCAGCGGAATGCTGTCGGCCATGAGCCCGTCCACGGCGGTGCCGTAGCACAGCGGCACGCTCACGAAGAGCTGCACGGTCGACACGGTGTTGGCGTCGCTGCGGATGAGCGTGCGGCCCTCGAGCTGGCCCCAGTACGAGTCCTGGATGTCGGTCTCGGGGAAGCGGTGCGCGCTCTTTGACCCGAACGCCTGGAAGTCCGTCGTGCCGGCCATGAAGACCGACGGGTCGACGAAGGGCGCGACGGGGTCCAGGCCCCACCACGGCGCGATGTTGTTCGCGTAGAAGTCCACGAACGAGCGGCGGAGGTTGGCGGCGCGGGGGTTGACGACCTGACCGATGAAGTGCCAGTCGGCGAGGTTTTTCGTGCCCTGCGTGTACTTCTTGTTCAGGGGCACCTGCGGGATCATGTCGAAGTAGCTGAGCAGGTCGACGTTGCTCATGTACTTCGGGAGCGTGCCCGGCCCGCCGTTGTCGGCGGTCACGGTGAGCTCGATGAAGAAGCCTGCCGCGGGCACCTGCCCGTACGACTTGCGGCTCGCGCGGTCGGCGGCGAGGTTCTTGGGGATGAGGCAGTCGATGCCCGCGAGCACCTGCGAGCCGGTCGCCTGATAGACGGAGAGCCACTCGCCCCCGCCTTTCTTGGACCGGAAGAAAGCCCCGCCTGCGGGGCGGCCGAGAAGGGTCATGTCAGTAGGCTCCTGGGATGCGGGCCGAAGTGCGCGGCCGGGGTGTGG
>CAYOVR010000057.1:829-8226 GCA_964407465.1 uncultured Candidatus Saccharibacteria bacterium | reverse complement strand
AGTTAAGATAAGCGCTGAAAGCATATAAGCGCGAAGCTGTCCACAAAACTAGGTTTCGTTGTGTCGCAAGACACGAAAGGTTCGCGGAAGACTACCGCGTATTCCCTCAATATCTTTAATTGGTGAAGTAGCAATACGGATCTAATTTTAGATTGCGAGTTATAGGTTGCAGGTGTAAGCGCAGTAATGTGTTCAGCCAAGCAATACTAATCAACCGAAAGTTTTATTTCGGATTTTCCTTCCGAGTGAAGGATAGATTGACTAGCGATTTGTGATTAATTGTAATCACTTCAATGTTCTTTGAAAGGTGTGGTATACTATATGGGTGCTTAATTGACCTGTAAAACTATATTCCATGCATCATTATAAGGTTGTCTCTATATTATTTGTTATATTTTTTCTGACAATTGGGTTTTTTGCCCTATCAAATAATCTAGTATACGCCTTAAAACCATAGCGAAAGCATACCCTATATCGTGCCCTCCCGTTGCATTTTATCAAAGATGAAACGTGACGGGGTGGCATTTACGGCGTGGTCCTACCCGATCCCTTCCCGAACTCGGAAGTAAAACGCGCTGGTGCCGATGATAGTCAGGCTTATGTCTGTGCAAAAGTAGGTAGCTGCCCGCTAACACTAAACCCTCCCTAAAGGAGGGTTTTTTGATTACTCAGAAATAGCCGGATTGCGTGGTGTTATACGAAAAGTAGAGGGGACAAAATACTTTTCTTAACAACACGCAAACCGGCTTTGCTGATAACCGTATTGTTTACATTGTAGATTCACTTAATATTTTGGTATTAAATTAATTGTCTTATTTAAGATAGCTTTTAGCAATATGTAAAAACTTGTAGAAAAATAGTTGACAAAATAATTGAACGTGATAGTCTTTATTTATCCCAAAACAGGAGGGTGTTTATGCCCAAGTACGAGGTCCGGGCCACGGTAAGCCATGACAACGATGACGATTATGTTTATGTTAGCTCTTATGGGCTCACGAGGATCGTCAAAGCAGATTCGAACGATGAAGCGCGATACAAGTCAGGATTCGTGCTCGGAGAGTATTTGCAATCCGACTGCTATCCTCCCATGAATTACGTTAGTGCAATCACGGTAACATTAGTGGAGGATAAATGAGTCGTTCACGTGATGCTAGTCGTTATCCATTGAGACTTTTGTTGGCTCGCGCCGACGAGAGGCTGTCCGCGACACCTGACTTTGTCTCCCGGATGAGGGAATCCAGGGAGCAAGAGATAGGTAAGCTTACGTACGAATTTGCGGGAAAAGTACTTGGTCTAGATTGTTTCGACGCTCAGCTTCTGGCTGACTGGGCCGTGTTCATAGCTTCGACGAAAGACCCGTGATGGCGGACACGATATTCCGCCCCATTTTTATCAAGTAAAATATTAGAAATAGAATATGCAAATTCAGACATTGTTAAAAAACTTCGGACTCAATGACAAAGAGATTGCGGTTTACGTAACTCTGATAGAGCTTGGTCCGTCTCCAGTTCGAGAGATAGCACTGAAGTCCAAAGTCAATCGAGGTACGACTTACGACATATTAAAGTCGCTAATGGATCAGGGCTTAGTTACGTATTTTAACAAAGAGTCACATCAATATTTTGCAGCTGAGTCACCAGAAAAATTAATCAGCGCGCTTGAGCAAAGAAAGTTAGCGATCGATGAGGTCAAAACTCAAATCACCGATAACCTCCCAAGCCTTCAGTCTGTATTTAGTCGAGGCGGTGGTAAACCAAAGATGAAACTTTATGAGGGCGTAAAAGGCGTTAGGCAAATTTTTGAAGACGTACTTCTAAGCGTCGCGGCTTCTGAGAACAAACAGTACTGGATATATTCATCGGCTACATCAAAAGAACGTAAACTTGTTTATGCGGCGATGCCCGATTTTAACAAAAAAAGATTAGCCAAGAAAATAAAAGTTCAGACAATTTCGCTTGGGCAGGGTGGGGAACTAGTAGGCTTAGATGAACGCAAGTGGCTTGAGACATCAAAAGAAAACTTAAAAGCCACACATCAAATTATTTATGCAGGCAAAGTTGCTCATCTAAGTTTGGATGATATGGAGAATCCTATGGGAGCTGTTATCGAAAACGAAGCAATTTTCGAAACGCAAAAAGCAGTGTTCGATTTCATGTGGAAAAATTTATAATTTTATAGAACTATATGTGCGGAATCATTGGGTATTCAGGTAAAAGCAGCGCTCTCCCATTTTTGTTAAATGGTTTATCAGCTATGGAATACCGTGGCTATGATTCAAGCGGCGTTATGCTTGCTTCAGGCGATGCTGAAGTTAAGGTGGTTAAAGCTGTAGGAAAGTTAAGTAATTTGAAAGGTTTGCTTTCAGAAGTAGAAGATACTTATCAGCTTGGTATTGGCCATAATCGATGGGCAACTCACGGTGGCGCTACTGAAACGAATGCTCATCCTCATTCTGATTGCAGTGGTCGGTTCTGGTTAGCTCATAACGGAATTGTTGAAAATTATGAAGAGCTCAAAAAAGATTTAATTAGTAGCGGGCATGTTTTTAAATCAGAAACTGATAGTGAAGTTATTGCTCACCTGATAGAGTTTTTTGTGCAGAAAGGTTCAAGCTTTGAGGAAGCAGTGCGTCGCACCGTTTTACGCTTGAAAGGGACGTATGGTTTGGTGGTGGCTGATAGCGATAACCCAGGGCTCTTAGTCGCCGCGCGACAGTTTAGTCCTTTGCTTTTAGCAAAAACATCCGACGGTGTTTTGGTTGCCTCGGATCAACTGGCATTTGCTGGAGCGTCTAAGGATTTTGTGGCGATGCGCGACGGTGATGTCGCCGTAATTTCTGGCTCAGATTACAAGATTTTTTCTCTGGTCAACGAAACTCCACAACGCAACTCGGTAACAATTGAAACTCAGTCTGGTCAACAAGACAAAGGTCCTTATCAGCATTTTATGTTGAAGGAGATTTGTATGCAGCCTCAGAGTCTCACGGACTCACTTCGAGGTCGTATGGATTTAGTTTCGGGCAAAGTTCTATTAGGTGGATTGAGTGAAGTTGAAGATATAATCAAAAATGCTAAACGTTTGATTTTTGTCGGATGTGGCACTGCTTATCACGCTGGATTATTAGTAAGCAGAATGGCCGAAGAACTACTTAAGATTTCAGCTCATGCAGAAGTAGCTTCCGAGTTTCGTTATCGAAACCCAGTTTTGCAAAAAGGTGATGTTGTAATTGCAGTGTCACAGTCGGGGGAGACCGCGGATACGCTTGGAGCTGTTACATATGCTAAAGAACAAGGCATTCCTACGCTTGGATTAATCAACGTTGTCGGATCGTCCATTGCTCGCGAAGTCGATGCCGGGGTTTACTTGCACGCTGGTCCGGAATTAAGCGTGGCTTCTACCAAAGCTTTTACGTCACAAGTCGCTGTGTTAATTTTGATGATGATTTACATCGGACAAGCTCAAAAACGAATTAATCATAATGATTCGCGCAAATTGCTTGCTGGAATTTCAAGACTACCAGGATTAATCGCTAACATGGTTAGTCAGCAATCTGTGATTCAGAGTATGGCCAAAGAGCTTGCTCATTTCGAAAGATTTTTGTTTATCGGCAGAAAGTTTAATATGCCTGTCGCTCTTGAAGGGGCTTTAAAGCTTACTGAGTTAGCTTATGTGCCAGCTTTGGCCTATGGTGCCGGAGAAATGAAGCATGGGCCAATGGCGTTAGCTGACGCTAACACAGCTTGTATTTCCATTGCGCCTGTCGACAGTGTCTTTGATAAAACTATTTCTAATAGCATTGAGTTGCACGCGCGTCAAACTCCGGTATACGTCTTAACAAACAAACCGGGAGTGTTGCCATCGATGTTTAACCGATCAATTATTTTGCCATTCACAGACGAGTTGCTTTCACCAATCGTGTTTAGTATTCCACTGCAGATGTTGGCATATCACATCGCGTTATTACGTGGTCATGAAATAGATCAACCACGCAACCTGGCGAAGTCGGTTACAGTAGAATAGTAGAGCGAACTTATGTTAGACCGGAAAGATATTGTTCGAAAACCAGTCGCCGCAGGCTCCAATGGTTTTCTCATCAATATCTTTCCGGTCTTTCAATAACACAAACAAACTATTATACTATTAGCATGCTTATTTTCCTGATCGGGTTTCTAATTTTCACAATTCTGTTGCTGTTCATTATCACGAGCGCGTTTTTGGGATTTTTGTTTACACGCGTGCCGTTTGTGCCAACCGGTGGAGCCGACATCGAACCGATGGTCAAACGTCTCGGTATCAATAGTGGCCATCAAGTGTTTGAGCTTGGAAGTGGAAATGGTAAGGTCGTATTTTTGATAGAGAAGTATACCGGTGCTAAAGTTAAAGGTTTTGAGTCGACCTTGTGGACCCATTTGTGGGCGGTCATCAAAAAGCGTATTGTTGGTTCTAAAGCCGAATTTGTTTACGGTAATTTTTACAAGCATTCGTGGCAGGACGCAGATTTTTTGTACATGTATCTTTACCCACCGTTAATGTCAGAGCTCGCTAAAAAGGCGATAGCAGATTGTCGAACAGGGACAAAAATCATCAGTCGCGATTTTCCGAATAGCCATCTGAATCAAATAGACTACTTCAAAACCCCGAGTGGTCACGAGATGTACGTTTATCAAATTTAGTGTAAAAATCCAGCTTTTTTGGTATACTATAGGAAAGAAAGTTTTTCGACATGAAAAAAATACATGAATATTTGAGCAAAAAGGTGTCTTGGTATGAGAAATGGCATCGTCATCCTAAGCACGCAGTGGTAAACTGGACAGTTTTAATCGTTATAGCCGTGATATTTACGGGTGTGGTCTACTTAGCCTCAGACACTAACCCGTTGTTTTCGTTTGCTGGATTTAGATCACGCACAGACAATACCGAAGCAAATTCGAGGAATAATAATCAAAACCTCGTAAGTATTTTAGGTGATGGTGGGATGGTTGATCCTGGTAGTCACGTCATGCTCTATTTGCCAAACTCAACTCAACGTCATGCTGATTGTATAACTCCAGAGGCGAATGGTACTGGACCGAATGGTAACCTTATTACTGTTGCCGACAATAACAGGACTGATTGGCCAAATAGCGAACTTAGTTTAGCCAACAAATGTTTTAGCTTAGTTCCAGGAAGTTCGTCATTGGGATGGTATCACTGGGGGATAGCTTTAGGTAATGGTGGAAATCCTAATCAACGAGTGAGTGCTAACCATCAGTGGTCCGAGAAGACTGCCAACAATACTTACATCACCGGATTTTCTGGTGAGTGGCAAGCTCCTGAGGGTCAGTCCAAGTCTCGCTACAATACTACGATCAGCACTCAGCGTATGGGTGGTCAGATGCGTCGCGTTTGGGAAAGTAGTTTAACTAGCGGCGCTGTTGATTACGATGCATTCATCATGTTCGCACCATCTGCCTCAGATTATCGTCAAATTTTGTTTGATCGTTGGATGGAAGGCTCTGATATTACTTTTCAAGCTTGGGTTACGCTTAGCGAAAGTGTGCCAAGCACAAGTGTAAATCGCTATCGCTTTGCTGCTCCAGAAATTGAAGGGTGTTGGAAAGTTGATGGTAGCCCTTGTTCAGATGGTGCAACCAGCAACGTCACTCGATTCCTCTCATTTGATTTAAATCCACAACGCGTAGATTTATGTCGCTCTGACTCATTAACTCATTGTCCGTCATACCACATGAGTGAAAACGGCGAGCGCATTCCCAAAACAGACACTCAACGTTTTCCTTATGATGCGTATTACTTCTGGTGTGGGGCACACAACGATCCGTTGGTGCGAGTAGAGTCTCGGTGTGGAGCTTACGGTAGCAGTGGCCAGGAAATAGTTCAGTTGGCGCCACATTCAACCTGGGCACGCTACGGCGCGCCATCTCAACCTTTAGCTCTTGGTCGCGAAACCTTCTTACGAATCAATATCGGTGCTGTCGCAGACCGTTTTTATAAAGCTCAAGCAATTTACCCAAATACGTTAAGATATAATAGTATCTATGTTGGTCCGGAAATGTTCAGTCAGAATGTTACGGTAAATTGGAAAGTTGCAGCGTTCGATGTTTTAAAGCCTGGCAGGGGAACACCACCGCCAACTCAGAACGATACAACTGGCCCGCAGATTACTAATATCACTGCTCGATCTAACGCTACTCAAGCGGCGATTGGCTGGGCCACAGACGAAAATTCCGATAGTAAAGTCGAGTTCGGTATAGATGGCACTAAGCCGCCATTCGATGTCAAAACCGATGTCAAGCTTACAAACAGGCATATTATTACGCTAAATGGGCTTCTTCCACAGACGACTTATGCCTATCGAGTAACTTCGCGCGACGCTTCTGGGAACACAACAGTTTCACCAATTCTAAAATTTACGACTCTCAAAGGAGCTACTAAGTAAGATTTTCCACTATGAATACACAGAATACTAAACGAACTAAAATTGTTTGCACAATCGGACCCGCCTCAGAGAGCGTAAAAACCCTCACAGAATTTGTAAATAACGGGATGAACGTGGCACGTCTGAATTTCTCTCATGGAACTTTTGAGACGCACGCCAAACTCATTCGTAATCTCCGCACGGTTGCTAGCAAGACCAAACAGCCCATCGCGATCCTTCAAGATTTACAAGGTCCTAAAATCCGTGTCAGTACTTTGGCAAAGCCCGTAAACATTACTGCTGGCAAAACTATCACTATTGGTAAAGATTTTGGGATTGATTATGATTTTTCTAAGTTCGTAAAACCAGGGCACCGTATTCTCATCGAGGACGGAATCATGGAGTTGCATGTTAAAAAAGTTCAAGGGAAGAACATTGTCTGTTTGGTAAAGACAACGGGCGTGATTAAGTCGAATAAGGGGATTAACTTACCAGATACACGCATTACCGAACGGGTTATGCCTGACAAAGATGTTGAAGATTTGAAATTTGGCTTAAAACAAAATGTGGATTATGTGGCTTTGTCTTTCGTCCGCCATGCTAAAGATGTAAACCACTTACGCTCACTTATTACGAAGTACTTACCGAAAGGGATGACACCACCTCAGATTATTGTAAAGATTGAACTTCCTGAAGCGGTTTTAAAATTTGATGAAATTTTGGCTGCGACCGATGCCGTTATGGTTGCTCGTGGTGATTTAGGTGTCGAGATTGATGAAACCAAAGTTCCGGTTGTTCAAAAAATGATGATTGAAAAATGTCGCCAAGCAGCGAAGCCAGTTATAGTCGCTACTCAAATGCTTGATTCGATGATTCGCAACCCTCGCCCAACTCGCGCTGAAGTTACAGATGTCGCTAGCGCGGTTATGGACAAAGTTGATGCGGTGATGCTTTCTGGTGAAAGTGCTTTTGGCGCCTATCC
>CAYOVR010000057.1:0-819 GCA_964407465.1 uncultured Candidatus Saccharibacteria bacterium | reverse complement strand
CAGTGGAAGCTGTCAGCACCATGAACAAAATTATTATTGAAACAGAAAACTCTGAATATGTAACCGCCGAAACTTGCGAGTATGTTGGTGATGTAGAAAGCACTGAAGTTGCGATGCTCTCTGACTCAGTAGCTTATTTAGCAGAAAGCACATTGTCATCCGCAATTATTGCTGGAACTCAAACTGGTTTTACGGCTAGATTCCTTTCTCAACCACGTCCACATGTTAAATTGATCATGCTTACTGATAATCCAACCGCAGTCCGACAAATGGCGTTGCTCTGGGGAGTTACTCCGGTGTTGCATAAGAGCGTGGATCGTGTACTCTCATATTTAGAGAAAGCCTTGGCCTTAGCTAAAAAAGATGGGCTCGTTAAAAAAGGTGATAAGGTAGTGCTTGTGACCGGTAATCCAATTGGTCGCCGTGTAAACTTAATTGAAGTTCAAACCGTAGGTTAGTCAAAACAAAAATGAACAACGTTCTCATACGACATATCATAGATGCAGCCGAATATCTTTATACGAGATTCTGGCTTATCTAAGTCCAAAACTCCTCATAAATATGAGGAGTTTTAAAATAGCGGTCATTGACCGCAAGGTGATTTTCGAGTAAACTATTGAAGTAATTCTGTTAAAACAAACGTGATTTTGTGCTGGAGGCGTCGCATAGTGGTCTAGTGCAGTCGCTTGGAAAGCGGCCAGGGTGTCAAAGCTCTCGAGAGTTCGAATCTCTCCGCCTCCGCCACAAGGTTACGTTTTTTCTCCAAAATAGCATCTCGAAAAGTGTGGTTAAAGCCCCGGCACTTTTCTCAATACTATT
>CAYOVR010000056.1:0-8259 GCA_964407465.1 uncultured Candidatus Saccharibacteria bacterium | reverse complement strand
TGTGCTGCGTTTAACGCTGACTTCGATGGTGACCAGATGGCTGTTCACGTTCCTTTAACTGATGCCGCACAACGTGAAGCTCGTGAGATCATGGTATCTGCTCATAACTTGCTTAAGCCAGCGTCTGGTGATCCAGTTATGACCCCAGACAAAGACGTTGTGGTTGGTTGTTACTATATTACAAAACTTCAGGATGGCATGAAAGGTGAAGGCAAAGTCTTCTCCGAGCCAAGTGAAGCTATCATGGCTTACAACAATAAGCACATTCACATCCAAGCCAACATCAAAGTTCGTATGGAAAATGGCGAGATGGTGGAAACTTCAGTCGGTCGTCTAATCTTCAACAAGGTTGTGCCAGCTGAAATGGGTTATCGCAATGAAAACTTCGACAAGAAGAAGTTGCAAGCTCTAGTTCGTGAAGCATATCGCATGTTTGGTGCAGAACGTACCGCTGAATTGATTGATGAAATCAAGCGCACAGGCTTTACCTACATGAAGCAGTCCGGTATCTCTTGGGGTATGGATGACTTGAGTGTCCCATCAAATAAATATGAGTTACTTACTAAAGCTGACATTGAAGTTCAAAAGACTTATGAGCAATTCAGCGAAGGTTTGTTAACCGAAGATGAGCGCTATGGTCGCGTCATCGAAATCTGGGCCGATGTTTCTGAAAAGATTTCCAAAGCGGTTGTTCAAACCGTGGTTGATCATAGTTCTGTAAATTATATTGTGTCATCTGGTGCTCGTGGCTCTGTTTCTCAGTTGACTCAGATGTCCGGTATGAAAGGTTTAGTGGTTAACCCGGCTGGTGATGTTATCGAACTTCCATGTCGCGGTGGTTTCAAAGAAGGTCTTGGCGTGCTTGAGTATTTCATTTCGACTCACGGTTCACGTAAAGGTATGTCCGATACTGCGTTGCGTACAGCTGACGCTGGATACTTAACTCGTCGTCTCGTTGACGTGGCTCAGGATGTAGTTGTTAACGCTGAAGATTGCGAGACTACTGTATTTGATATTATCTCTAGAGCTGAAGCTGAAAGCATGAACCAATCATACGACAAGAAGTTGTTTGGTCGTGTGGCTGCTGAAGATATCAAAGATGCTTCCGGTAAAGTCCTTGTTGGTAAGAACGAAGGTATCGACGAAGAAGTCGCCAAGTTCATTGCTGACAGTGAAATCTCAGAAGTTAAGTGTCGTTCGGTTTTGAAGTGTAAATTGACTCGTGGTATTTGCCGACTTTGTTACGGTTATGACCTTGGTTTCAACAAGATGGTTGATCTTGGTGCTGCCGTAGGTATTGTAGCCGCTCAGGCTATTGGTGAACCGGGAACCCAGTTGACTATGCGTACCTTCCACACTGGTGGTGCTGCTTCTGCTGGTAAAGACATTACCCAAGGTTTGCCTCGTGTTGAAGAACTCTTCGAAGTTCGTGAACCAAAAGGTCAGGCTACTGTTGCTGAGATTGCAGGTACTGTTACGATTACTGCTGCTAACAGCAAAGAACAAGTTTTGCGTATTGAAGGCGCAGGTGTTGAAAAAGATACATTTGAACTCGCTCCTGGTCAGCAAGTATTGATCAAAGATGGTGTACACGTTGATAGTGGTGATAGCCTCTATGTAAATGCTGAGGGTAAGACTGTGAAAGCCGAACACCCAGGTGTTGTCCGCGTCTTTGAAAACCGCGTTGTCTTAACTCGTGAAAGCGATGAAGTAAAGGAATACGTTGTGCCATCCAGCTTTACTTTGCTTGTTAAAGAAGGGGAGCTCGTTGCTCCTGGTCAGCCTTTGACTGAAGGTAACTTGAGCCCTGTCCAAATCATGGAACTCGTTGGTGTTGAAGCTGCTCAGAAATATATCGTTTCTGAAGTCCAAGACATTTACGTTTCTCAGGGTCAGATTATTCATGACAAACACGTTGAAGTGATTGTCCGTCAGATGTTTGGTAAAGTTCGCGTCAACAGTATTGGTGATAGTGATTTGATTCTTGGCGATATGGTCGACAAAGCCAAGTTTGATGAAGTCAACGAAATCATTTCAAATGATGGCCGCGAAAAGGCTGTTGGTGAACAGTTGCTCATGGGTATTACTAAAGTATCTTTGAACACTGATTCCTTCCTTGCTGCCGCTTCGTTCCAAGAAACAACTCGTGTTCTTATCGAAGCTGCTGTCACTGGTAAGACGGATTACCTTAAGGGTCTTAAGGAAAACGTTATCATCGGTAAACTTATTCCAGCTGGTACTGGCTTTAATCAGAAAGCTGCAGAAGAAATTTTGGCTGGTGAAGTTCAGAGCCAAGAGATGCAGGCCGAGCCAGTTCCCGAAGTGGTTGCCGAAATTCCCGTTGATGTTCCAGATCAGGATTAATCGATCAAACAAAAAGACCTCCCAGATGGGAGGTCTTTTTTGATGCTTAGTTTTGTTTGAAAAGTTTAAGTTTGAGTAAGTAGTTAGCGACAAGGTATTCACCAACTGCTATGAGTAGAAAGGCTACGCCAACCATATTGAAGCCTCGTAGAAGGCAAGAAACGCCAACGGTGGTGGCAGTGGTCGCTGAAAGGCGATACCAGAGTAAGTTAGTTTTCATAGGATTGTTGAGATTAGATAAATATCAGTAATTAGCAATTATAGCGTATTTAAAGGGATTTGTCAAGGTTGGGTCAGGCAGTAAAAAAACTGTCCGTCGAAAAGTGTAGTTAAAGCCCCGACACTTCTCTCCTGGACAGTTTTTTGGTATCCTTTTAAATTAAGCTGAAATTTTAGTCAGGCTTTCGAGATTTCCCATAATTCTAATAGGTTGATATAATTTAGTTATTATTATTTAGAAAAGTAAATGAAACAAAAAGACATTATATTGTGGACTATATCAGGATTGGCTTTGATATTGTCACTAGTAGCGATTTTTGGAAGTCGCATAAATGGAGTTCAGACTTTTGCAGCGAAAAGCCGACTCACTGCCAGCCAGAGCCAGCTAACAACGGGCATTAACGGATCACCGACTTTTGGTGGGACTGTAACTGCTAATGGACAAGGGCCCGCTGGTTGCGCAGCTCTTGAGCAAGCATTAACACAGGCGCTTAATAATCCTGAGATTACAGGAGATGGGGGAGATTCATTAGGGCAAGGCATTGCTCAATTTATTCAGCTCTGCGGAGGTCTTGACTCACAATTTTGTAGTGCTTTAGATCAGGCTGGGGCAAATCAACAGATCCTTATAAATAATACGCCGGTGGGTGAGGATGTGGATGATAATGATATTGAATGGAGAGATCGTCTTTTTGCTGCCCATCAAGTATTTTGTGGTGGAGGTGGTGGCGTATCGATAAATCCAAACCAGCCGGGTTATCAGGATTCAGGTGAGTCGGAGGATTTATTACAGCAACTTTGCGCTATCCTTAATCTGCATACGGGTCCATGCGCAGGATATTAAAGTAGAATTTAAAAACACCCCGCTAAATAGCGGGGTGTTTTGTTTTATAGTTAGCGATATAACTTTTTGACTTGGAACAAAATGTACAAACTTAGAACTGTACCGATTAAGCTGAGAACTTCAAGTCCTAGAATGTAGCTCAGGGCACTGACTAATGTTGCCCAGTAAGCAAAGCGCCAACCTTTAATGCTTCGCTTGAACAAACCAGGGATAGCCATGACTTCAAGTACTAAGGAAACAATTAGTAGTGCCATCGAAATCATGTAGCCGGCACCATAGTGGACTCCGCCCAAGTAGGCGAATGGTGTGAGAACTGTCCCAAGACCTAACAGAATCAATATGGCGGGAAGTGCCAAGATCATGACGATCAATGTAACCCATGGTGCGATCTTTACAATAATTTCGCGCCATTTTTCTGGTAACTGAGGAGCTTTGCGACCCAAGTTTTCCTCAAACCAGTTTTCAAGTTGCTTGAGGTACGAACCACCGCTTTGATGCGGGTTGTGTTGTTCTTCTTCCATTTGTTTCGTTTAATATTTTATTGATTATATTATAACACAGGTATGTAGATAAATTGAAAGGGCGAGTCCAGTTGGTCTCGCCCTTGGGGGTCCTTGCGGATCGTGGTTCGCTGTCTGCCTAGCCGGCGGCCGCCGCGTAGACCTTCGGTCTGGTGGCCTTCGGCGCCGAGTTGTTGATGGGCTCGCGGGTGCGGACCATCGGGCAGACTCCCGTCGCGAGGGCGACGAGCTGCGGGGCGGCCACATTCGTCACTTCGACGAAGGCCTTCGGCTTCGTGGCGATCATGTCGGCGACCGGGATCTTCATGCTGTTGCGACGGTTGCGAAAGTGCGTCCCTCGCAGGATGAAGTTCCCGCTGATGCCAGCGAGCTTCAGGTTCTTGCCCTGCATCGTCCTGCGGATGCGCCTCGTGGCGCCCTTCAGCGTGATCTGCATGGTCATTCTCCTCCTGCTTTGGAGTTGGGACAGCATAATTCCTTTGGGAATATACACTGACTTTCCTCGATAGCAGTTTTCGACAGTTTTTGTTTGATCGAATACTATATCATTTTTTGTTAAATTTGTCAATAGTAGTACAAAGCCAAATAAAAAAGCCCCGCACATTAGTGGCTTCAATATAGACGTCAGGTGTTGATTTTATTACCACTTTCTGCTAGAATAGCCTTTCGAAAAACAGCTGGAGGAAGGTCGCATGGAACACATTCAAGTAGGTGACTGGGTCAAAGGCGTGAGCGGCAAGGCTCACAGTGCCAGCTTGGGCCTCACCTGACGGTGGGGCAAGTTCGGGCAGGTTGTCCGAATCGATACATATTATGCGGATAGAGAATATGCGATCAATCTCTTCTGCAAATGTATGGAGAATGGTGGTTCTGAAGTTCACGAACCCACAGGGAAACGGACAGAGGTTTGGGTGTTTCGGATTGATGGGTCCCGCAATGGTTGCGAGGCCGCACTCGTTGATAACAAGAAAGATCTCCAGGAGCTTCAGGCCAAACATTACTCCATGGGATTATGGGCTCGGTTGGTCAGGTGGCTGAAGAGTCTGTTTGGGGGTTAGGGTTACCTTTCTAGGCGATCCTGACCCCTTTTATTTTGGCCAGATAAACCAAAAGACCCAGGCTAAAAAACCTGAGTCTCCGGTGGCGGAGGCCGGCGGAGTCGAACCGCATCCGGTGAAGGACCTTTTGCGTATCAAGCAAAGGTCAGCCCGGCTGACTTCAACCTCCCCTCCGTTCTCGCCAAATTTAAAGTACCATAGCTTACATCAAGATATTCTAAAATTTAAAACCCCCTCTTGCGAGGGGGTTTTAAAGATCCTTGTAATAGGATGCGGTCTTTGCCTGATACGTATCAATACGATACTATTTAGACAATTATTTGTCAAGATTATTTTGGCCAGTTGGTGATAATGAGCGGTTTGTCTTGGTCGAGCTTGCTCCAGATTTCTTCGGTGACGAAAGGCATGAAAGGATGGAGGAGCTTGAGGACGCAATGTAAGTTTAGGAGTAGGAGTTGTTGCGTGTTTTCTTTAAGGGCTTCGTCTTGGAGCTGAGCTTTGGTGGCTTCTATATAGACGTCAGCTAAATCCTTCCATACAAACTCGTACAACTCTTGAGCAGCTGCGTGTAAGCGGAAAGCTTCGATGTGCTTTGCAGTTCCTTCGGTGACGATGCGTAGTTTTTCGCCAATGACTTTATCAGCTTCAGTTTTGAGTTCTGGGTTACCTTTGAGTTCTGTTGACTCAATGTTGGCTAAGATATAACGCGCGATGTTCCACAGCTTGTTGGCGAAATGCTTCATCCCTTTGATTTTATCTTCAGCTAAGGCGATGTCTGTTCCGGGCGCAGTGTTGAAAATTAAAGCAAAGCGAACGGCATCAGTGCCATATTTAGAGATCATATCGAGGGGATCGATGACGTTACCTAAAGACTTACTCATTTTCTTCTTGTTGGCATCTCGAACTAAACCATGCAAGTAGATATTTTTGAATGGAATTTGTCCAGTGTGATAGGTTGTCATCAAAACCATACGTGCGACCCAGAAAAACAGAATATCATAACCAGTTTCGAGGACGTCAGTAGGGTGGAATGTAGTGAAGTCTGGTGAATCAATTTTGATACGACCATTCTCAATGCTAATTTCTTCTGGTGAATGAGCCATGGATGTAAATGTCCAAAGTCCAGAGGAAAACCAAGTATCGAGAGTATCTTCGTCTTGTGCCCAACCTTCTCCTTCAGGCGCTTCAACAGCGCAGTAAATTTCATCACCTTTGTACCACACTGGAATTCGATGACCAAACCAAATCTGACGGCTAATACACCAGTCTTTAAGGTTGTCGATCCAATGGAAGTAGGTTTTTTCGTAGTTGTCAGGAGTGATTTTGGTTTGTTTGCTTTCGACAACGCGACGCATTAACTTTTTGAGTGAGACAAAGTCGCCAGTTTGAACACCGTCTATTTCTGAGTGGGGTATTGGGAATTCTTTGTTGACGTCGATAAACCACTGAAGCTTGGGAAGTGGTTCGATAATGCCACCAGTGCGTTCCGCAGTAGAAATGTTCTGAGTAATCTCTTCTTCTTTTTCAAGTAAGCTTTCGGTTTTTAACCATTCAACTACTAAAGCGCGAGCTTCAGTAGTTTTTTTGCCATTAAGTTCACCATCAACTGTCATCTTCGCGTATTCGTTGATGACTTGTTTCATCGGTAAGTCATGACGCTGGGCAATTTCGTAGTCGATCATGGAATGAGCTGGGGTGACACCAAGTGCGCCAGTTCCAAAGTCTTTTTCAACGCTTTCATCGGCAATGACTTTGATGTGAATTGGCACGCCACAAAATATAGCATCGAATTCTTGACCGATGAATTGTTTGTAACGATCGTCTTCTGGGTGAACAGCGACCGCAGTATCGCCAACTTTAGTTTCAGGGCGAGTAGTCGAGATAGCGATAGGGAAGTCTTTGCTGTACTTGAACGTGTACATCGTGGCTTTGCGTTCCTCATGGACAATTTCATCATCGGAAATAGTTGTCTGTCCTTTAGGGTCCCAGTTGATAACGCGGTAGCCGCGATAAATCAAACCATCATCGTACATGATTTTAAATGCCGCACGAACAGCTTTGCTGCGAGTTTCGTCTAAAGTGTAGCTTTCCCGACTCCAGTCGATTGATGCGCCCATAGCTTTAACTTGTCCAACTATTGTGTCGTGGCTATCTTGGGCAAAACTTTCAACGCGCTTTAAGAACTCTTCACGACCAAGATCGTGTTTGCGTTTGCCCTCTTCTTTGTCGAGCAGTTTTTCAACTTTGGATTGTGTAGCGATGGCAGCGTGATCTGTTCCTGGAACCCAGAGTGTTTTGAAACCGTTCATACGCTTGTAGCGAATGAGAATGTCCTGAATAACCAACATCAGCGAATGGCCGATGTGCAAATTACCCGTAACGTTTGGTGGTGGTAAGACGATAGAGTAGGGAGTGCCTTCTAAGTTGTCAGGATTAAAATACCCTGAGTCCATCCACTGCTTGTAGATGCGGTCTTCGACTTGAGAGGCATCATAAGATTTTTCGAGTTCGATCATATTTCAATAAATTAAAAAACAAAAACACCTTGTACGAGGTCCTCTATATAATAGGGGAGGTACCAACGCTCGTGGTGCTTAATCTTTGCTGAGTAACGGCCAGCGTCCGTCGAGTTCTACTTTCGCTTTCGTAGTGCGATTTCTTCTCGAGCCACTCTGGTGACAGCCAGAGTTAAGGCTTTATATGGAGTATTATAGCTTGTAGCGCTAGAAATGTCTATTCCAGCTCCCAGCTGGGGTCGGCTTTGACTTTTTCGAAACTCACAGGTTTAAAGCCTTGAAGTAAACGCATATAAGCGGCGATGGCGATCATTTGGGCATTATCAGTGCAAAGCTCAAAGCTGGGCATAGTAAATTCAATTGTTTCTTTAGCACAAGCTGCGGCTAGCTCCGCCCGCAGTTTTTTGTTTGCCGCAACACCACCAGCCAAGCTGACAGTCTTGGCTTTATGTTTTTTGGCAGCTCGTAATGTTTTTGTAACTAACGTATCAATAACAGCATCTTCAAAAGCACGAGCGATGTCTGCCTTTTTAGCTTTCGGATTATCATGAATGAAATTACGAACTGAAGTTTTTAAACCTGAAAAAGAAAAATCTAAGTTTTTTTGATTGAGCATTGGCCGCGGGAAGACAAAATCTGGATTACCCTTCTCGGCAAGCTTGCTAATAACAGGGCCGCCAGGGAAAGGTAGTCCTAAAAGGCGTGAGACTTTATCAAACGCTTCGCCGGCTGCATCG
>CAYOVR010000055.1:0-8441 GCA_964407465.1 uncultured Candidatus Saccharibacteria bacterium | reverse complement strand
TCTAACCCTGTCTTCTTGTGGAAGTCGAGGAAGGCTAAGTAGAATTCATGCAGTCCTGTCTTGCCGTGAATCTGCCCCACAATATGAGGAGGGACCTCAACCGAGAATCGATTGATGGCCCCTGCCTGTTTCATGCAAAGCGCAAACACCTGATACTCTAGTGGAATTTCTTCCTCATTCAGTGTTGTCTCTGTCGTCATATTTATTTCTATTCTTCCATTCTCGGTACTGAGCCTTTCGCCAATTCCTTTGGCGCTGCTTAGAAACCTCATAATAATGATCGCCCTTGAATCCCCGCTTGTCTTTTCTTTCCTCTTTAACTCTAGGGGTGGACTTCAAGGCATCCATCATCCTATCAAATACTAGGTCCTCATTCAAATCCTCGTCATATCTGAACGTAACTAATGCAATACCTAGTTCCCTGCACAGCTCGGCTTTCCTTAGGTCTCTATCTTGTGCTTCGTGGAAATCGCGGATGTCTTTATAGAAGTAGTTAGAGAAATGAAAGTGCTGTCTACCATGATACTCTGCTGCGAGCTTATAAGAAGGACAGTAGACATCCAAAAATAATCTCTCACCAACACAGTGCTCAGTGACGACATCTTCTCCTGGTAAGAGCTTTTGAATCATGTGCATGAGAGTCTCGTGACCGCGAGACATCTTACGACGACTCTTACGTACCCACCCTAACCCGTACTGCTTGATCTTCTTGTGGAGTTCCCACTCTGGAATCGCTAACCTCTTAGACATTTCTGCGAATGATAGGTTAGTCTCAAACAACATATCCTTGATTAGATACTCTAGATTCCACAGATCATCACGATCTTCTTTAGGCATTGGACTGCCTTTCTTTAATTGGGGACTGATTAGGTATAGCGTACTTCGGTTTTACCGCATGTCTTGCATCTCCGGGTTTGTTTAGTTGTAGCTTTTCCGTGTACCACCCATGACTCTCTATCATAAGTGCTATACACACGACTGTGTTCGTAGGTTGTGCATGTACTCGTTACTACCGAACTACAATCACACTGTCTAACCCCAAGCTTTACTAACAGTTTGTGAATCATCAGTCGTCTAGCATTTCATCATACACAAATTGGTAGGTCTTTTCTAGTCCCTCCTCCAGAGAAATCGAAGGAGCCCAACCCAATTCTTCGGTGATGAGCGTGTTATCACTGTTTCTACCGCGTACACCCTTGGGCGCATCTAGGTTGTATTTTCTCTCCAACTTAACACCAGCGATACCTTCGACTAGCGTTACCAATTCGTTAATAGTAACCAACCTATCGCTACCAAGGTTAATCGGATAGCTAACATGGCTGTCCATAATACGAGTAGAACCTTCAATGCAGTCATCTACATACATAAAGCTTCTAGTCTGCTCTCCGTCTCCCCAAATCTCAATCTCGTTACTGCCAGACCACTTAGCTTCAATTACCTTACGACAGATGGCTGCTGGTGCTTTCTCTCTGCCGCCAACCCAACTTGTTCTTGGTCCATACACATTGTGGAACCTAGCAACGCGAGTTTCGATTCCAAGATCTTCGGTGTAGTGCCGACACATCCTCTCGCTAAAGAGCTTCTCCCATCCGTAACCATCTTCTGGCATGGCGGGGTAAGCATCCTCTTCTTTCAGGGCTACAACATCTGCATCGTTTTGAAGGTAGTCAGGATAAACACAGGCGGATGACGAGAAGAAGTATCTTCTGACGCCAACGTCTGCTGCTGCTTTTAGAAGGTGTGTGTTGATCAATACTGACAGCATGCAATTAAGTTTGTTGTTCTCGATGTATCCCATCCCACCCATGTCGGCTGCAAAATTGTACACAAAGTCCGGACTATCCTTCATGGCAAGCTGACACGTAGAGAAATGTGTCAGATTGTGGTTGAAAAGATTCTCTGCATTAGGATTTACATTCCACCAACTACCGAGGTTCTTTATATCTACAGCGGTTACCTGATGTCCCTCTCTGACTAGTCTGTCAACCATGTGACCTCCAATGAAGCCACCGGCACCTGTTACCAAATACTTACTCATTGCTATCTCCTGATAAATAAGGCATCAGCGTGAATAGATGCACCGCGTTCTGGATATACCATCCTAAAATCTGAAAGGTATTCCTGGATTTCATCTAGTCGTGCGCCGCCTTCATAGAATTCGACTGTACTGTATTCAGCTTGAACTATATCAAACTGATCCAAGTGATTGCCAATTCCACGCAAGACTTTCATCTCTGAACCTTGGGTATCTAGGATTAGAAAGTTGTAGTCACTTAACTGTAAGCCGGTTGTAGGCCAGAAGTCGGCAAACGTGTGAGTCTGCACGGTGATCTTGTCTACTATCGGTGCATGAGGATTCTGGATCTGATGATACTCAGGCTTCAACAGTGATGAAGCGAACTCATCTTGAGTAATCCAGAAGTCTACCTCGCCAGCCTCATCCGACAGACATGCTTCAAAGTATTTTTGATGAGGGAAGTTCATAGCCAAATGATCTCGCAGTTTAGCTGCGTACTCTGGATGAGCTTCGAACCAAACCACATCCCTTGTAACCCTGTTGTACTCGTTGGCTTCCTCACCGTAATGAGCACCCACATGTATAATGCCTCGGATCTTTTTGAACTTCTGAACGAAGTCAAGACTAAAGAACTCAGGCACTAGTGGCCCCTCCCTCTCTCTCTATGGTTGGGTACATTTCCCTATAGACCTCAGTGATACCTTCGCGCAAGGTTGTCTTGGGTTTCCAGAGCTTAAACATATTATCGTTGGGCTCGTTCCTAATCCCATCCTGCACCTGGTCTTCATGTTGGCCTGCTTCCACCTGAACAGGTCTGACATCACCAACCACATCGGCTACAGTCTTTGCCACCTGCTGGATACTAGTCCATCGTCCGCTAGTGATATCATAGTCTACGGTCTTATCGATACTAAACCGTTGGTGTTCAAGCGTGATTAAAGCTTCAACACAATCATCAACCCACAAGAATTGACGCTCTTCCCAGCCAGTCGTCTTCATCTTAATAGTCCCGGTCTCTTCTGCCATACGCACGAAATCAGATATGACATGGAACTTCTTTTCGTCATGCTCGTAGCCGTATACGTTCCAGAATCTCACGTTGATGCCACCAAGAGTCTTAGTGTAGAACTCACCTAAGCGCTTAAGCACGCCGTATGGCGAATGATTCATGCTTGACATCTGGCTAGAAGCAAAGAGGAATGGAACTTCAGTATCTTTCAGTACATCAAATGTATTCTGCATTAGTTTCATATTATTATCTAGAAACTCATATGTTTTCTCATGCTGCTTTAGATACTGCGACCCACCTACATCAAAGGCGAGGAAGTATACGAACTCTATCTGTTCGTCTTTAATAAACTGTTTAAGTTCACGCATGTTTGCCCAGTTACGCAGGTCTTGTTCTGGACCATACTCTATGTCGTAACCATATACTCCTGTAGGGGCTAGCTTTGAACACAGGTAGTTACCTATTTGTCCTTCTGAACCCAACACTAATCTCATAGTTCCATTATCCTATCTGAAATCCATTTAGTTAAATTAAATTGCCCCATAGCAAACTGCTTTGCCATATATGATACCGGCTTGTCGTACTTCCACAACGCGCTGGTTTTTAGTATACCATCAATGCGTTTAACGATCGAATCTGTTGACGCCCCGAAGTCTATTAATTCATAAGACCTATCAGGCGCGATGCTTGGTGCCACCATAGCATTGGTTATTGGTACTGTGCCAGAGAACAGTGGATCAAAAAACTTGTCAGTCACTACACCGTGAGGAGAGTTTTCGAAGTCAATGCACCAGGCATAGTTTTGATATACGTCACGCTTGGTCCCAAAGGGGATCTCCCCCTTGACTCGTTCATCACCCGGGACCAGCTCCATGCCTCTACCATAGAAGTCGATATCTAGATCGGACTCCAAAAGTGCGCTAAATACCTGTCTACGCTTTGCGTGGTAGTCAGTGAACACTTTGTTGGAACACATCATACAGGCTTTCCTGGGCTTAAGAGATACCAGGGGGGCAGGAGGTTCATAGTCAACAGTGGTAAACCCTAGACCCGGAGCCCATTCGTGGTAGTCATCCTGGGCGAAACTGTATGTCTTACTCGAGAAGGTACCATTGAGGCCTGTTCTCCCGTACATCATCTTCATTATCTCGGGGGGCTCGAGGATCAACACTATATTCTTATTGTGTGGTGTGATCACACGCTCTCTTGTTGTGTTAAAGATAACTGCATAGTCGTACGAATTATCGTGTACGAATTGAATCCCATCATAGCAATTGTTTGTGGTTAGAAATGGTGTTTGCTTTTTTAGTTCTTGTATTAACTCCCAGGAATTCCTGTCCCAATCACAGAAAAGTCGTACTCGTCTCACTCAAAATCAACCCTTTCCCAATCTAAGTTGTGAAACATTAGAGATGGATCGGCTTTGACCATTGGCCCATACCATCTGCCCGGATAAATAGTGTGTCTACTACCGGCAAGGTATGCACCCCACCATGAAAATGTACTGTTTGATATAACATGTCGAGAGCATTGCGCCATAGTCAAGAGGTCTAGAGCGGCACTGGAATGATTGAGGGGAGCGTATTTAGTTAGCTCCATAACATTGACAGAGCTTGGTATTCCCTCGGCATAGAATGCGTCTTTGAAAATAGACTGTTCTTTACACCACCCAGGATCATCAGAGAATACCATAACAGGATAGTTCCCTATTCTGTCCAGGGCTTCCTCAAAGTATTCTATGGGACAAACAGGATGGTGATCAGGAAGCGCAATATTATTCGCCCTTCTCACGTGTACAGCTACATACTTCTTTAGGTTCTCCCCAGCATACCTGTCTGCTATCCACATACTGGAGTCTTCAGATGGAGCAAACAGCTCCTTGATAACGTCTTCTATGAAATCCCAATGCCGTCTATCTTGAAGATAGTCAGGAGATAAATCGTTTCTATCTTCTGGTATCTTATAAGTAAAGTACTTGAGCGGTATGTTGAAGAAGCCCTCGTAGTGCCATCTTGGGAAGACGGGTGGCACTTGTGACTTGAGTGACCACCCAACTGTGCCTGCAATCTGCCACAGCTGATTACCTAGCGCACCATTTACCCCTAGTAAGCTATAGGTAAAACCCTTGCCATTACCCTTGACTGCATCTGGGTTCACAGCGACACCCACAGTCCACCGTTGACTGCACGCATTTCGTCTGGATCAGATATGCCAGCCATACGCTCTGCTAGCAATCTGTTGGCTTCTATCTTGGGGTTCTGCCAGGTTGCAGCGTGTGACTCTGGATGCCAAATGTGGAACACCTCGCCATCAGTACGACTATGCCCACCAAGGATACAGTCAGCAGCCGATACCCATCCCCTGTCTTCGTAACCCCATCCCTCAAAAGACTCATTAAACCCACCAACATCATAGAAAGCCGAGCGATCTATCATGATCAACCCTGATACAGGTGACTCATAATGGATTGGAGGGTGATGCAGAACTAAATCATAAGCCAGAGAGTTACAGTCGTATATCTGATCAGGTCTTCCCTTTAGTATGGCTTCACCACTGCGTTGGTTAGTGCGGTAATATATATTGTATGGTATAACCCAGTTTGCACCTCGTCTGATCTCACTTAATCCACCGAGGACTGTACCCGGATTAAATACCGTGTCGCCATCTACGATAGCCAACACCTCGTTCTTGGCTTCTCTTGCCGCAGCATTGATAGCCTTAGACCGATTGAAGTGCTTAGATGAATCTTGCCCCAAAAGGATCTCTGCCGTAGGATGCATCTTTTGTAGGCGCTCAATGTTAAAGCTTAAGATTCGGTCTCGCTGTGGGTCCCCGAACTTAACTGGTATGAGGAATGATATTTTCATGAAAATGTCCTGTTGTTTCCTAAGAATCTATATTGCCATGTGACTGTGGGCTCGCATTTGAATCTAGCACCTGCGTCTAGCAGGCGAATCCAAAGATCCCAATCTTCCAATCTTGCATCGGAGAATCCTCCGACCTGACGGAATAACTCAGTCCTAAGAGTAACAGTTATGGGTATGTAATTTCCATCTGAGCGTAGTCTTTGTTCATTAAAATGACTATTGGGGTTAAAGTTTCCTCTACCAATAGAGCTACACCATGTCCAGATCAAGTCTGCATCGTTTTGATGCTGAGAGACTACCTCGAAATGATTGCCAAACAAGATGTCATCATCGTCAAGGAATGCTATCCACTCCGTGTCTACTGACTTAATCAACTTATTACGAACAGGAGATGGGCCCTCACCGAGGCTGTCTACCCCGATGAGATGCCCTTTAACCGGCTCAGTCTGCTGAGCAACACTACATATTGCCTCTCTCAGAAGGTCCACCCTATCGGGTATGGTTGGAGTGATGACAGTAACGTCCATATTAGCTACCTTCTGGAAAGAATTGCCCGTTGGCGATTAACCACTGGACGCTCTCTGTATGGTACCTCTTAGCCTCTAATGGCACACCAGGGGCTACCGGATAAAACAAGATACCTTTATCGTTAATCTCTCTAAAGAACCTAGCGTCGGCTCCGCCCCAAGCATTAGGATAATCGGGCCAACCACCTACATCAAAGAAAAGCTCTCTTCGATGCATGACAGAGTTATGATCTATGGTATCCCAAGCCTTCTTTAATGGCTCATAGAATACTCTCATACCCCTAGCGTTGCCATCGACATCCACGACATGCTGAGTACTATACACTGCCTCCCACTCTGGATGATCATTCAATGCGTTGGCTAGAACCTCACAACGTTGAGGATAATAGTAGTCATCGTCGGCTAGGTAAGTAATGTATTCTCCGGTAGAGAATTCTCTAACCCCCTTGTTAATTAGAGTGGCGTAGCGTGCTGTCTTGAATCTGTCTTCCTCTGACACATCAGAACAGTAGATCTTGACATTAGGGATGCCCTCGTAGTCATTAAGGATATATCCAACTCTAGGATCAGGAGAATTATCTTCCATAATGATCAGCTCGATATCTTCTAGTGTCTGACTCAATACGGACTCGATAGACTGAACCAACCACTCAGGTTTATTATATACAGTTAAGATAACACTAACCTTAGGCATTCACGTTCCAATCTACTAGGGTTGGGTTAGGATCAATGATTGATTCGATGTGCTTTAGTGCGTGGAAATCCCCACCGTCTAGCTTCATATATCTCTCGTGTTTAGCTATCTTATCTTCGTCTCTGACATAACCCAAGTGTTGCATGACTAGATCGTTTGTTCTTAGGAACCTACGTCTACGTATCAATGCCTGCACATAGGTCGGCTCAGAGCCACAAGCTAATGCTGCATCCTTAAACTTACCGTTGGGATACCAGCGAAATAGCCTGCTGCTACCGTGAGGTTTCCAAGCCTTGTCTACCCGGTACTGAGTCTCGTTCCACATGTGAACGAAGTTTATGTTGATGACATCCCAGTTATTCGTGCTACAGACATCAAACAGATCCATGTTTGGTTGTCTACAATAAAGTTTCTCGTCACAGTCTATAGCCAATACCCAGTCTCCAGGCATGGCGTGATTACACAAGTTGTTCCAAGCGGTTTGCCTCAGTAAACCTTCGTCTTTACTGAACAAAGACTCTTCCATTTGGTACACATGTGCCCCGTACTCTGCTGCTATCTCTGGCGTTGAGTCTGTGGATGCATCATCGGTAAAGACGATCTCTGAGACCATAGGCTTGAGATGAGAGAGCACGTCATGTAGATGTCGGTCAGCTTCGTTTCTGCCGATCATCTGTGCAATAATCTTCACTATTTCTCCTTTGGAAGTTTTTCTATCTCTACGATCAATGGGTCCATTGCCATTGTAGAAGATACCGGTGTTATATCTCCGCTTTGAATCATCCTCTTGGCTTCATCTAGGCTGGTAGCCTCAATCTCATACTCACACGAATACATGACATCCGCTCTTGCTTTATACGTGGCTATTCCAAACGTTGCATTAATCATGATCGATCCCTAGCAGGTCGCATGCTCTCCTGAATGCCTTCTGGCTTTCCTTGAACAGTTTATCTTGCGGACTTCCAACAGGATGGGATGCATGCCATGAGTGACCTATAGATACCCGTCCATCATAGAACACCTTATACCCACGATGGTGAGCAAAGTAAGAGCAGAAAGTCTCCTCATAATAATGCTTGGTTGGAAGAAATGCTCCACGATAGAGAGGATGAGGGATTAACCCTTCGTCTACTAGCGTGGTTACTACATTGTTGTATTCTTCGTCATCACGCAGCTCATCCCATACTGATCTGCGAATGAAGTATGCAGCCCCGGAAACAGTAACAGCCTCTAGAAGCCCCCTAAACTCTGCATCGTATGGATCAGGTTTCTTCCACCCACGATGCTTTGGCGCATCGTTCGTACCAAAGATCCCAGCGTGAGTGAT
>CAYOVR010000054.1:3140-8466 GCA_964407465.1 uncultured Candidatus Saccharibacteria bacterium | reverse complement strand
TCTTAAGTCTAGGCGCTCAATAATCGCTTGTGGACGGAAATCAAACTTACTTCTTACCAGCTCACTAATATCCTCACCCTTTTCGTTGGTAGCCACTAGCATCACTGGCTCTACTACTCCAATCGCGTATGCAACTTTTATCAGACATTCTTTAGCTAGTCCTTGCGCCACAATGTTCTTTGCCGCAAACCTCGCCATGTAAGCTGCGCTTCTGTCTACTTTGGTCGCATCTTTACCGGAGAACGATCCACCACCAACAGGAATATTTGGTCCGTAGTTATCGATGATTATTTTTCGTCCTGATAGTCCACTGTCGGCATCAAACCCTCCCAAATTCCAATCACCAGCCGGATTAATGTGATACTCTTGTGCTTCAATGAGTTGTTTGACGGCACTGCCTAAAACTTCTCTAGAAACATTTTGAAAACTAGCGACAACGCTTGTTGCTTCTGTGCCATCTATTGTAATTTGAACTTTTCCATCAAATGGAAATTGTTGGTACAGTTTTTCGCAGAGTTGTTGAGCTAGTTCGTATTCTCTTGGTAAAAAGCTTTGTGTAACGCTTGTGGCGTATCCGACCATAATGCCTTGATCCCCCGCTCCACCGCTATCCACCCCGCGAGAAATTTCTGGACTTTGTTTTTCTATAAAACTCTCGATGGAAAAGTTTGTGCCAACTAAATTTTGCACAGTTTGAACGACATCCACACTTGCTTTGCTGGTTACTTCACCAGATAGCGTGATTCGACCATGTCCGCCCATGACTTCTATGGCGACTCTAGAATACGGATCTTGCTTTAGATATTCATCCAGTAGTGAGTCGGCTATGATATCACATTGTTTATCCGGATGCTTTGGCGTTACAAATTCACAAGTTTTGATCATGGGTTTATTCTTTCTTGGAAATTAAATTAATAACAGAAGCGGTTACTAGTTTACGCGCTACCCTCCGTCGCCTATTCTGCCTGCAAGCAGGCAGGGCTTCGGAGGGTTATTGTCTATAAATATATTAAAATTGGCAATAAAAAAACTCTTTCCGGGGATGAAAAGAGAGACTCACTTATCTTCCCCATTAATGGGCCAGATTTAGCACCTTGGCATTTGCTAGGTTGCTGACGGGTCTACGAGCTGGTCTCTCGCCGTCTCTTGATAGTTATTCAATTACGGGTATTATAGCATAGAATTGCGTTGAAATCAAAAAACCGCCCATTCCAGGAGACTTAATTTGACATGGGTTATAGATTTGGTATAATAACATTAATCACGAAGAGAGCAGGTTCATGAGGGTTAGTCCTTATGTAACTGGCTTTCCGAAAAATCCCGAATTATCGGGATTTTTTGTATTCGAGTTTACTTTGTAAGTTATTCATAGAATCCCGCTTTTTTCTAGGCAGACGTTTGAGAAGTTTGGAATACTTTTCTCCATTTGGCACCAGCAGTTTAAGTAGCTTCT
This sequence comes from uncultured Candidatus Saccharibacteria bacterium, assembly GCA_964407465.1. Lineage (GTDB taxonomy): Bacteria > Patescibacteriota > Doudnabacteria > UBA920 > UBA920 > JADZEH01. The sequence continues at coordinate 7,013 of CAYOVR010000054.1, read as the reverse complement.
CCTGTTTATTAAGGTAATCTACTAAGCAGTAAAAATCTCCATCCCCACTTACTATCACAGCTCGGTCAAAGTTATGATACTCAATCATTGCTTGTAGTACCAATTCTGCATCGCAGTTGCCTTTTACCTTACCGTCTTTATACCTTAAAGTGGGTTTGAAAATACATATATAGCCAATTTGCTGTAAATAGTCATAAAAGCTTTTATTGTCCTCAAGATAGCCAATAAATAAAAATGCTTTTGTGACAGAATATTTTTCTTGCAAATAGCGGCGAAATTTTGCAAAATCCAAAACCCAACCTTGGTCCCGAATTGCAAGGTTGAGGTTTTGGCTATCTATGAAAGCGTAGTTATTTTCTTGATTCATGGCTAGGGTAAGTCAAAATACTCTAACACAGTCGAGTTCAAGAATTTCTAAAGATCTATAAAATTGATTTCCAAGGACATATCTAAATCAAAAACCGCCCTTTCAGGCGGTTATTTTCCCCATCGTTTCACCCAAACCTTTTTAAGTGCTGGGAGTGATAGTGTCGATAGAACAAACCCTGCTACTGGTATCACAGCTTTGAGCCATATACCCTGCTCATGAATAATATAGAGCCACAGTAAAGCTACTATGTAGGTAATAATAGAAATAAAGGCTCGACGAGTTAAGCTCGTTTCCCAAGCTTTATTTGCTTCTACGCGTTGATTACGTTCTTGAATTTCGCTTAATTTTTGTTGCAGATCATCCATGATTAAGTCTTGGGTTGAATAAGAAACGACTTTGATTTTCTGTTGTATGACTCTATCTCTTCCACTTGAAACTCTGGGTGGTTATCTAAAAATTCATTGAACGACTTATACTCACCCATCTCCTTGATATCTAAGTCGTTAAGTTTCCAATCATCAAAGCACAGAATCGCTGGCGCAGATAGAAGCGGGCCAATAAAATTCAAAACGGTTTTAGATGAACTGTACGTATCACAATCAATGAATACTATTCCGATGTTTTTGATATTATGTTGTTGAATGGTTTGATTGTTGAGAGTGTCTTCGTACCAACCTTTAACCCAAATGATATCTTGAGGATTAATCGATTTTCTTTGTAAGCAGGCATTCATCTGTTCAAACGAACAAGCATAAAATCCTTTTTTCCAAACGCCATCATCTTCACTTTCGGCGTTAGCGGGTAAACCTTCGAAGGCATCGAAGCCAAAGAATCGAGTTGAGGTTAAACCAAGTTTCTTTGCTGAAAGGTAAGCACTTGATATAGATGAGCCATTAAACACACCGAATTCTAAATAATCGCCAATGCCTGGGCCTTTTAGAACTTGCAGTCTTTTGATACAGTCTTCAAAGAAACTTTTAAGGGTTTCAGGAGGGACAAGATTTACTTCACAAATGTCTTTAACCTCACCCATGGTCCATGGAGATTTTGGGACAGGAAAAAACTTACGATAGATTCTTTTCCAAGTTCTTTGAAGTGGGTTGTATCTGAAGTTCATGTATCTAAATTTATATTTCCTTTAGTTTACAACGTTTTTAGTAATCAGCCAATCTGAAAATAAAAGGACTGGCATTACTCTCCCTTGTGGGGATTTCTTGCCAGTCGTGGTGCTGGGTGCCGGTGGATCATCGACGAGCCATCAGTCGGGGCTCTTCCATGATCATCCGGACATCTTTGAATCGGCGCGGTGAACCCGATGGGAAATAGTAGCGTGGCATCACCTGACGGACGATGTCCACGGGGGAGCCGTAGGGGTTTTTTCTCTGATGCGGTGCATCCAAGAGGATCTTCCCGCCGTACAGCCAGTTCCCGTTCTCTTCGAACTGGATCCTGATCGGCATTCCCAGAGTACTCGCATCCGGGGCCTCCACATCATTGGGCACGAATACTTTCAATCTCACTCGGATCGCCGGTTCGCCGTCTTTGAACGATATCTCGAGCGGCTTGAGAGGGGCCCAGTGCTGACGCTCGGTGTTGGCGAGGATTCCGATCTCGCGAATTGTTCTGTCATCGTCGATGTCGGCCTGGCGGCTTGCCAGACAATCGTCGCAGAACTCGCCCGACTTTCCCTCTGGGACCATCGGTCCTGAGTAGCGGGTCAGGTTGTGAGGTTTCTTGTAGCAGTCTTCGCAGCGTCCAGGAAACATCCTTTCGGACATGTCTGTTGTCCTCCTGTTGGTGGTCGTGGAATATCGACATTCAAAAATACCACATTTCTGTGGTATTTGTAAAGGGTAATAATCGGTTCAGGTTTTATTCCAAGAACGTCCAGCGGATAGTGTCTTTAGCGATTAGTTCTTTAGTTGCAGTCTCAAAGTTATAAACGTAATGGGAGAAGTTTTCTTTGTAAACTCCTTTATCGTTTATTGAGTTATTCTCAGAGATAATCAAGATATCTTCATCAATGTAGCCAATTTCATCATCCCCATATTGAGACTTGTTTGAAGTTATTACTTTTGCTGTTGAGGGGTCTTTGATGGAGACGCTACTAATGTTATGAGTTCCCCCGTCGGCGTAATATCCACCCGGTCCTGCGGTTACAGAATCGGTAATGTGGTTTGAGTAGACTAAAGTTTCGTTATCTTTCCAAAAGACCCTATCGGTATATTGGGTTGAACTTGTGATGATTGTTTCAGAATCTCCAGATTCAATATTTTTAACTTTAATTAAGCTGGTATATTTGGTGTTTTGTTGGTCTGGGGTAGCGATAACAGTGACTAAGTATGCAACTAGTTTTCCATTTGGACTAATGTCAACGCCTTTAACAACAGGACTTGTTTCTAGGGCTATTGTTGTTTTTGTTCCAGTGGCGATATTGTAAACCTCAGCTTGTTTTTGTGGAGGAAGGCCGTCACACTCGCAGAACGAGCTAAGAAGGATGAGGTTGTTGTTGATCCACCTTTCTCCAATTGTTTTAAAGGTCCCTACTGCATTACTATCTTCTAAGGCTACGGTTATAGTGCTAGTCTTGATATCGTAAATTTTTACAACGCCGACAGGGTTTGGGTTGTTCGCTGAACAATCTGAGTAGCAGATTTCGCTATATAATATTTTTGATTTATCAGGGGAAAGTGATGTTCTCACAAAAATAAATTTTTCCCGTGAGTCAACCAATGATTTGGTTTCTTTTGTAGCAATATCATATTCATTAAGTCCTTTACCGTCATCGTAATAGATTTTAGAATTAGATGCTCCAAACATATAACCTTGTATTTTTGAATCGCTATCGGCAACTTTTTTTGGAGTTGTGGTTGTGCCATCGTAATTGAAGAGCGTGATCGTGGCAGTACCTGAGGTAACTGCTGTATAAAAGAATATGTTTTTCTTAGGTGTTTCGATTTCTTCTTCTTTCACAACAGGGGCCGGCGTGTTGGCAACTACTTCTGGTTTTTGATAGACGTTAAACCAATACCAAACAGCACCGGCAATACCGAGGATTAAAATTACTATGATAGCGGTTTGGGCTATTAGTCTGGCTTTGGTGCGCTTAGGCATCTGAGAGCTAATTTGACCAGTCATTGGAGTCTGTGCTGGCGTTGTGGTTGGCTCAGGTGTTGGTTCTGGTGCTGGAACTTGCTTGTCTTCTGGTTTTATTTCGTCCATGTTTTTGTCGCTTATTAATTATTTATTGGCGATAAACCCGGCCCATTTTTTCCAAATGTCATCGCCTTCTTCGTCTTGGTAGTTTACCCAAAACTGACTAGGGTTTACGATCTTCACCCCTTCATGCTCACCAATTTCTAGAAGGTCGTTGTCGTTGGTCACTAAAAAGTCGGCTTCGGCTTCTACTGCGCTTTCTAAAATCTTGTTGTCTTCCGAATCGCGAACAATATGAACTTGGCGACGATTAACCACCCAGTTTACTTGCGCAAAATAATCATTTA
>CAYOVR010000054.1:0-3101 GCA_964407465.1 uncultured Candidatus Saccharibacteria bacterium | reverse complement strand
TTCGTACTCAGGGTTATCAATCAGCTGTTTCATGATGAGTCGGTTCTCTTGAAGCGTCTGCTTGTTAGCGTAAGCTTCAATTTGCCCAGCTACAACTTCATCTATGATACGTTTTTGGTAAGAGTGCTCATCGCGGATACCATCAATGAGCACGTTTGTATCTAAAACTACTTTCATGAGTTATTTCGTTTCTGGCTTTCTGTGGCCGAAGAATCCTTTTGCTGCTGGTTTGTGATTACCTTTGATAGGCATCAAGAAGCGCTTTGGGTCTTCGTCTAAGTCGATAAAATGATCGGTTAACTCTTTGACTTTGCCGCTACATGATTTACCAAAAGCAATGGTTTCGGTAAGCTGGCCAGTCATCTGGAGATATTCTAATAATGGGACAAAATCGCCATCGCCACTAGCTAAGACGACAACATCAAGTTTGTTCATGAGTTTGATGATATCCATAGCAATACCGACATCCCAATCGCCTTTTTGGTGACCACCAGCGAATGTTTGCAGTTCTTTTGCCTTAACTTCAAAACCAGCTTTTTCTAAAGCTTCAAAAAAGGTGTGTTCTTCAGGCATATCAGCTTGAACAACGTAAGCAATAGCGCGGATGAGTTTGCGATCACCAAGCGCGCCTTTGAGGACTTCGTTAAAGTTAACTCGTGAGTTGTAAATGTTTCGGGCGGAGTAATAAAGGTTTTGAACATCAACGAATACTCCCACTCGCTGATCCGGATTTCTTATAGACATATATAAATTAGTTAATCTTCTTCTCTAGTTAATTTGATTAAACGTTCAAAATAATTTAAAGCTTGATGCTTTTGGGGCCCTTCTGGTAATTCCTCGATGGCTTTCTTTAGTAGATCAGGTTTAAAGTTAAACATTCGCATGTTTAGCGCATCTATATAGCCTGGTTCGCTATCTAGGTATAAGACTTTCCCATCCTTACTTCTAGCAAAATTTAAGCCGTTTGTATCCGGCCAAAGCCCTTTACGTTCCATTTCATCTGCTAGATTGATAATCTCAGGGTCATTTATGTTTTTGTCATGATATTTATTACTGAGTCGAACTTTTGCTTCGTCACGGAATCCCATCACTACTCGGTCTACTCGATACTGGGCATGCTGTTTATGCTCTTCGTCAGGATGGGCATTTTCAAGATATAATTTGCCTTTTCCATCTTCATCGTTAAACGCGGCATGAATATCTGGAACATTATCAGGAAATAAGATATGAGCAATCTTTCCTAAATAAAAAGTGCTTTTGACTTGATTGTTACTTTTCAAATCATGAAAATTAGCAACTAGCTTTTCGGGATCTTCGCTAGTGAATATTTTTTTGCGAGCACCGATACCTATAAGGTCACCTTCAGTAAATCGTCTCATAGTTTAAAAAATTATTCTTCATCTTTCTCTGGCTTTTCCAAAGTGATAGTCTCGATCTGTAAAGCATCACCTGTGATGCGTAAAATATCTTTGTCGATTTTTTTATACTCCTTTCCAGCTAAATTATATTGATTAACGGTTGTGGAAATGGCGTTGCCAAGTTTAGTGTTGTAATCTTCGTAGCTTTTGAGATGCTTTCCAAGTTGTTCAACGTTCTTGATGATATCTTTGGCAGTTTCTTCGATCTGCATCGCCTTAAGACCTTGCAACACAGTTTGCAAGTAAGCTAGGAACGACGTTGGTGAGACTATCACCACCTTGTATTTACTTTGCGCTCTATAAATAAGGTTTTCGTCTTCACCAGAAACACCACCAACTTTGTTAGTTAGAAGATCGTAGTAAATCGCTTCGTGAGGGATGAACATAAAAGCGAAGTCCATCGTCCCTTCGTTTGGCTGGATGTATTTGGCGGTTTCAGTAATACGAAGTTTGAGATCGTTCTCGAATACTTTCTTGAGACGTTCCTTTTCGGCTGGATCCTGTGCTTCAGCCATACGATTGTAGTTTTCTAAGGAAAACTTAGAATCGATTGGGATGATTTTGTCTTTGACGTAAACCACAGCATCGACAATGTTGCCATCGGCAAAGCTTTTTTGCATTTCGTAGCTACCAGGTGGTAAGACGTTTTTGAGCAGGGTTTCTAGGTAGTATTCACCTAAGACTCCGCGTTGCTTTGGATTCTTTAAGATATCTTGAAGTTGGCGAAGTTGATCAGCAAACGATACCACTTGCTGGTTGGTGCTATCGAGTTTGGTTAAGCCTTCGGTAACGCTTTTGATGAGCTTGGCTGATTCACTAAACTGAGTATTAACTGACTCGCTCATGATCTTTTGAGACTCGGAGATTTTGGTGTCGACAGTACGAGAAAGTTCGTTGATTTGCTGAAGAATCAAATTTAAACCCTGATCGGTTTCCTGAGGTTTATTATTAGAGCCTTTGAGCTTGAATATCAAAAAAAAGAGTCCGCCGAAACCTAAAACAATAATAGCGATAAGTATATAAATGAGTGGAGTCATGGGGTTATTATAGCAAAAATATAGAGCTTTGACATGGCTTAGAAATGGGATTATACTTGAAGGCAAGTTGGAATCCCCGCCCCTAAGGAGGCCATACTAGATGTCCCAATCGAGAGTTATTGATGTCCTCGGCGTTGACGAGGAGCTACTCAGGATTGACGGGACCTCCGAGGGTCCGTTCTGCCTACATTGCGAGGAGACTGCTCGGAAGAGATTTCCGATCGTTTATTCTCTCAACTTCCGCATGAACTGCAAAGACGAAACCAGGATCAGGCGTCTTCTCGGGTCGCGAGGACGAGTCGAAGCGCACGACGAATTCGTCGCGGTCGAAGTTCGCTGTTGCTTCTCGCACAGTCGTTTCCTCGCCGTGATCTGCAGTGTCGCCAAGGCCAAAGAGTTGGTTCATGCCAATGATCTGAAGCTTCACCCCTACGACGAAGAGGAGCACGAAGAAGATCCCAAAGAATCTTCAGCCATCGGCTGATCAGGGAGCGCACCCGCGCTCCCTTCAATTTTATCTATTTTCAAAATATCTAATCAAAAACAGCGTCTCTAGAACGCTGTTTTTGCAAACTTGTATAATGGCGGACCGAACGGGACTCGAACCCGCGACCTTCCGCGTGACAGGCGGACGCTCTAACCAACT
>CAYOVR010000053.1:0-8580 GCA_964407465.1 uncultured Candidatus Saccharibacteria bacterium | reverse complement strand
GAAATTTCAGGAATGTTGTTAAGGGTTAGTCCGGAAGGTTTAAGGTTTGTTGCTACCGACCGATATCGTCTTGCGGAAAAAATTATGCCAGTTATTACAGAAGACTCTCGAGATGTGATTGTTCCTCACCGCACCGTTCAAGAAGCCGCGCGAATCATTGGCACTCAAACCGAAGACTTTGAACTTATCCTTACAGACACACAGCTCGCGATTATCTTAAATGAAACAGAATTAATCAGCCGTTTGGTTGATGGCCAGTATCCACCATATCAGGAAATCATTCCAGATAGCGCGCCAACAACACTAACCTTAAAAACCAGTGAACTTCTCAACGCCTTAAAGACCAGCGGCATCTTTTCCAGATCAAACAATAGTGTAGCGATGGAATTTGATGCAGGAACTAATCAAGTTAAGATTTCTGCATCGTCGCATGATCTTGGAGAAAGCACGATTACTGTTTCAGGAGAGGTTAAAGGGGACTCTGGAATTATTTTACTTAATCACCGATACGTCATTGAGGCGCTCCAAACTATCGATGATGATACGATTATCGTGAAAGTCATTAACGACAGCGCACCGGTCATTTTTACGCCTCAGGCGGCCATTGGGTATCTGTACCTGGTGATGCCAATTAAGAACTAAGCTATATGAGAATCAAAAACATACAACTCAAGAACTTCCGCAACTACCCAGAGCTTAATTTGGACGTGACTAACGATATGGTCGTGCTCTCTGGACCCAACGCAGTGGGTAAAACCAACCTCTTAGAGTCGGTATACTTCATGTCTTTGTTTAAATCGTTCCGCGATGATGCCGATTACATTTTTATGAAAGGCCAAACCGCAACCGAAGTTAAAATGGTCATTGATAAAAATGGAGAAGAACACGAAATTGAAGTCTATTTAGAATTCCGTGATAAAATTTACGCTAACTTTAAAATTGATGGTGTGAAGAAGAAGCGTAAGGAAGCTCAGAACTTTGTTCAGGTCGTAATCTTTGATCCCACTGATGTCGATTTATTTACGAAGACTCCAGAAGCCCGACGTAAGTATTTGAATATGGTTCTTTCCCAAAAGAGTACAGAATATCTTGATTGGCTAACACAATATAAAAAGATTTTATTTCAGAAAAATAAACTACTCCAAGATACAAGAGTTGGGAAGTCTAATGGTGAAGGCTTAGAAGATTGGAATAATCAACTTGTTGAAGTAGGTTCCGAAATTATTTTCGCTCGCCGGACTTTTGTGAATTTTCTAAACCAAACTATCTCTGAAGTTTATACTTCCATATCTCAATTTCATAGACCTGTTGAAGTGTCTTATGAGAGTATTGCAGGAGACACCCTTGAAGAAGTAAAACAAAATTTTACAGAGTTAATTACCCAACAATCCGCGCGTGAGCGAATGACTTCCACAAGTTTAGTTGGGCCACACCGTGACGACTTTAGTCTAAAGAGCGATGGTTTACTCTTGCCACCGTTTTCTTCGCGAGGTGAGCGCCGTAGCCAGATCTTAGCACTTAAGATTTTAGAGTTAGAGTATTTAAGCACCGATGGTGACAAGCCAATCCTCTTGCTCGACGATGTTTTATCTGAACTAGATGATACTCGACGAACTTTCTTGCTTCGTTACCTTTATGGGAAATTCCAGACCTTAATTACCTCCACTCATCCGCTTGAAATGGCTGGTCAACATGTGACATTAAGCCCTTCAACCCAAGACGAAGAAGTTGCTTCCTAAATTTTATTATCCACACCCTCATTGCCTCAGTGGGGGTGTTTTGTTATGCTTTATTTAGTTACAAAAAAGCACATGAATCTTACTTCGAGAGGGGGTGAAAAAATTTGAATTCACGACAATTTCTCTTGATTGGCGGTGCCGCCCTTCTTCTTCTCGCCATCCTAGGTTTCGTTGGTATTACTGGTCCTACTGCAGCTGATAGTATCTTTGGTGCAGGTTGGTTCTTTGATAACGGTGAAAACTGGGCTCACTTAGTCCTTGGTGTTGTTGCTTTGATTGCAGCTTACACGTTGCCAGCAAACTTACAACGCCCATTAGTTATGGTACTAGGTGTAGTTGGTGTCTTAGTTGGTTTATACAGCTTAGTTATTGGTGAAGCTTTCCTTGGTTCTGCTTTGCAGAATCCTGCTGATACCATTCTTCACTTAGCTGTTGGTGCTTGGGCTCTTTGGGCTTCATGGCGCAAAGATGCTATGCCAGTTGCTACTCAACCATCAATCTAGTTTTTAGAAAAGATAAAACACCTAGCTGTTATGCTGGGTGTTTTTAAGTTATAATAAAATCAAATGCGAGAACAATATATCCCAGAAGAAGCCGCAGGATTTATTCCTCCTGCAGAAGTTCCTCAAAAAACTTCTACTAAAATAAAAAAATCTGAGGTTGCGGAAGTTGCAGAGGAGAAAGTGACTTCAGAATTGAATGAGCTTGGTTTGGATTTTGACCAAAGCTTGTCTTTAGAGCAAAACAAAAAACGTGCTGTTGTTTTTAATTATTTTACTAGAAAAGGTTTGATTGAAAAAAATGATCAAGGCTTTGTTTTTGACGTCGATGGTCTCAAGAACTATTCTTTTGGTGGAGACAAGGTAGCGATAGGTAGTAAGTTCTCAAAAAAGGATTTATTTATAGCTTTATATGGATTAGATGGTTATGACAAGAAGATGTTAATAGAGAGCGGATATTCTTCAGAGATAAGGCCTTCTCCAACAATGGTTTTACCTAAAAATTTGGACGAATTGTTCACGGGCTATGATAAAGAAGTTGATAAGGGTTTGTTTAATCCTTGGGATTTTGCAAAGAACTCAACTGAAAATAGTTGGGGTGCAATAGTAACTCTTGAGTCTGGAGAGACGACAAGCATGGCAGAAATGTTTTTTTCTAAACGACTAATCGGAGATATGAAAGCCAGACGAAGCCCCACAGGAGATTTAGAAATAAAACCAGATGACTTAGGACCCTATAAACGAATGGCTTCTGAAGATCTTCGTAAAAAAGATTTTAATTTTACTGTTAGGGACGACCAAGGAAAATCTGTTACTTTGGCAAAGAACTCACTCTTGTTTTCCAAAGTAGCTTTGCCTAACTTTTTTTCTAAGGGATTCTTTCGCGCATCAGATTTTCGCAGGCTTGGTCGTGGAGAAGGGGCTGAGATTTTTAATACACATGAGCGTACCCTTACCCCCAAAGCTCCCTACCTAACCTTCACGAATAGATATAACCAGTCTTCGAAATATTATATTGGGAGGGATAAGATTGTCGGAACTGGTATTCCTATAAAACATGAGACCATGAAGGCGGTTTTATTGGATCCAGACACGGCAGCTATTGTTGATAACGTCCATGGAAAATTAAAAATATTATATACGTTCCCACTATTGTCAGAGCAAGAAGGGATTAAACTTCGAGAAGGCGTTAGAGAGAAATTAATACAGAAAGGCCAGCCTGTCAGGCCAGAACTAATAAGCTCAAAGAGTGTTTTGGGTGGTAAAGAAATGTCAGCACGAATAAGGTCATACGAAGTTACTTCTTTCATCCCGCCCAGAGCGGATGAAAAAGGGATCGCTTATGCCAAGCGCGTTGCAGACTTAGCTGATGCTAGGCATGTTATGGATATAGCCACGGGATTTTTTGAACAAGCACGTTTTGGGACTAGTAATCTGCCTTGGCAAGAGCAGTTAATTTTAGCTAACGCTTTAACAGTTGAAAAGGACAAAGATAAGTTAATCAAATTTAGTAGAGACTTTGGTATTAATGGTTTGCGTGCACTTACTTCTGCTGATTATGGTCCAGAGTATGTAAATAAAATTATAAATTTTGCAGAGAAAAACCCTAATTATGCAAAAAAATTATTTGGTCGTTATAGGCGTCTAATCGATAATATTACAGATATAATAAAAAACATTGACTTCGAAGACATAGATATATCTCAGGATCAAAAAAAGCGTCTCCCAATAGAGTTAAAAGAAGGCTTATTGCGAAGAGCAGCTGATTTACTTGCTGCTGGCCCTGAGATTGTTGCAAACAAAACTTCTCTTTCTGAAAAGGATCACATAGAGGGCTTTAAGGGCTTAAATAAACTACTGTCAATTATTAAAGATTTTTCTGGACAAGGTTCTAGGTATGAGTTTCGTTCTGTTTTAAGCGAGCAGCAAAGTAATCCCTCAATGCCTATCCGCTTTATGGTAATAGATAAGGAAAGCGGTAGTGAGTATATTTTGAAGTTTTTCATTCGGCCCGAAGCTGAAAAAAATGCCGAAGCCAGAATTAATATAGAATTAAGCTTCGACACAAATAAGCCAGATGAAAGATTAAAAAAATTATTTACCCAAACAAACACCTTGGGTATAGAAGGTAAGAAGAAAACTCGCGTAGAAAGCGTTTTACGAGTTGGGTTGGATATGTCTAATGCGCAAGGTGATCCCCGTCTTTCTCTGGATCTTGGTAGGAATGAAATACATAATGAAAAAATTGATAGAACTGGCGACGTCTTGGCAAAAATTCTGGCATTGAGTTCAGAGCAAGGTTCTCATAATGAACAATCTTTCTCTGATTATAGCGATGATTTTTCTAAAATCGCTAGTTCGTTCAGTTCTTTCCTTCAGAGAAGGTTTGCGGAGCTCTCTCCACAGGAGAAGACGCTGTCTGCCACAACCGATCAAAAACTATAGACATTGTTTTTGCAATCGCCTCGTTCTCTATATAAGTTGTAATAAGTTCTGGTGTTAGTGCTGTAATGGCGATACTATCACCGAATATAATAATTTGACTCGGCAATGAAAACGAGTTAATTTTTTTTAATTCGATACCTTTATTTTGCAAACCTTTCACCTGTTCTGGGCTTAGTGTAGAGTCGCTAGAAGAACCGATCGACCTTGTTGTTATTCCGTAAGAGTGCTGACGTACAATTTGCTTATCAATTAAGTCACTAATTTTTTTATTGTCCCTGTCTAAGTTAGAAGCGAGAATTTTTAAAGGAGCCCTCTTTTTAAGAATAATCTCGTAGACTTTACTTAAGCCTTCTATCCCAGGTAAAAAAAGTATCCCTGGTTTAGAGCTAGTTGAGCTATAACTAAGTATCAGTGGCTGCATTATAGAATCAAGAACACCCTGGGCTGACTTAGCTTGTTCTTCCTTCTTTTCAGCTATTTCCTTTAGCTTTAATGGGTGAGCTGGTTCAAAAACGGCGACTTTCTTAGGTTCCTCGTGTTTTATCACTAAACCCATTTCCACTAGGGTTTCTAGGATTTTATAGACCAAACCCCTTTTGATAGGGGTTTTTTGGCTTATTTTCCCTGCTGGAAGCTGTCCATTCTTAATTAAGCACTCATAGATAGTGGCCTGATCTTGGTCCAACCCTGCTTGGGTAAGGTAGGGAAGATAGCTGATTTGGGGTGTGTTTTCTTGCATAACTAGACTAATTATAGCATATCCAGATATTATTGTCAATAATCTTTGACAAAAGTAGATAATAAATAAAGCTATAATACACAATGTTTACAAAGACTTATGACATTATGATATATTATTGCCACATAGTCTTGACATTTTGTCAAGAAAGGTGTATACTGATTAATCAAAAATAAAAACAGGCAAAAGAACCTTTACAACTGAATCTGGTGAGAGAGCAGCCCCAGGCTACGGGCTGAGATAAAAGTAGCAAAACAGTGTTTGAGTGCATCTCTCTATAAGTAGATACAATCAGGCACTGTTTTTTGTAGACAGAGGTATGGGGAATGATCTAGATCCTATTCTAAATCCCAGTCTAGAATCTTCCTCAGACCTCTCTCTATAAGGAGAGAGATTCAAAAACAGTTTTACAACTGAATAGCTTACACATGTGGTAAGCAAGGGTCTTGCGAAAAGAGCTCTGAGCAGATTAGAAACCTGTTAACGGCTTCTGCTGAAACTAATCGGAGAGAGAAGTTTTAGCTAGTAGACAACGTTATGGTCCAAGGTGTTGTGATGTTGCTGGATATTCTACCAGCGACTAGCTCATTAAGGAAATAAACCATAGCAATGAGTGCGACCCCAGCTAAAGGCTAAGCCTTTGGACGGGGAACACTCCTTGTTATACCAAGTTGGTAAATCGGGGAGAGAACTTTTTAAATTTGCAAATTAGGGGGAGAAGCGATGGAATTTCTTGGATACCTCGCCGACACGTTTGGAGTTCTCGGAGGAGTTTTTGCCACGCTTGCGTGGTTGAAACTCCGTGCTTTGGATCGGCTCGATGAGACGGTCCGTGTTTTCCTCCGACTTTCGTCGGGGGAGGGGATGATTGAGTTGCCGCTGCAGATGCGGCGGCGCGACGTCACACGCGCCGAGATCCTTGGTCGCTTGGGTATGTTGCCTATGCGGCAGAGGGGTTTACGGTTTTCGCTTCGGTTCCTAGCGGAACCAGAGTTCCTAAACAGGATTAACAAAGTGGCGGATCGAAAGTCCAGCATATTGTTGATCCCCTGTACCCAGGAGGAAATTGAGCAGTTCGATCTCTAGAGGGAGAAAGAATCGCCCCACTATCTTATGGGCTCGCACTCAGGCCGAGGTGAAAGAGTTCTTCGCACGAACTACTTCACCTCTCCTGATCTGAGTTTATAACTTACTTGTAACTTCAGATCGGGAGACCGACTGTGCTAGCAGTAATCTAGTTTGTTCTTTGAAGCGCAGAGGGAAACTGCGGGGTATAAATCAAACCTCAGCCGCTGGATCAGGTCCGGGCTAAGTAGATAAGTAGAAAGGAGGAATTATTATGTCAGACATAATAATTCCCTTCCCAGCGGTCGATGCGCTATATAGCGCGATCGACCTCTGCAGCATTCTGCAGAGGACGGTTCCGGCCTGCGCAGAAATCCCAGTAGGCATGTGTCATCCTCGGAGGATCTCGATTTCAAATATCGAGACCTCTGACGAGATGGCCCATGCGGCAATCCACGTAGAATTCTGGTTCAGCCAGAAGTTCTACGTGAACATCCGTACGGCGGGCTACGACGCATCGCCATATGGCAACACTTACTGGAAGCCTTTCGGGCTTCGCGTCCGATGGGATTCCAGCGAGGTTGTCTTGAATGCTGATCAACTCAAGTTGGGAAGGATTCAAGACAACATCGACTACCTGAAAGAGTGTCAATCTCATTCAGATAGCGATCCAAATCTCGAGGTTATTCGGGACCTTGAGACTTCGATGAAAGATCTTCTCGACACAGTCATCGTGTCGAGAAGATAAAAACACTTTGGGCTTCTGTGTTAGCCCACTGCGTAAGCAGTAAATATGAACACTCCTAGTGATGGAGGTTAATCACTTGTAGCCATGGCACACATGGCATTCTGGGAGACAATCATCACGCACGATGTTGTCTCCCATTCCTATCTGAGTTTATAACTTGCTTGTAAGTTCAGATCGGGAGACCGAGTGCACCAGCACTGACCTGGTATGTTCTTTGAAGCGAAACATAGCCGGCCTCGCAAACCGGCATTCGATGAACCCAATAAGCCCTGAACTCGTAAGAGCAGGCGTGGGGGAGAAAAAGAAAATGTTGGTAACGCTCCAATTTAGGGAGTATAAGAAAGGGGCGGGTTGGGTGGAGGACATGTTTTCGCAAGTTCTCCGTCCCAGTGTTGAGTTTCCGTTGGAAGAAAGATTCTCAGTGTTGGCAACTGAATCTTTCAATTTTGGCCTTCACCGTTCGGTGAAGGCCGCTGTGTCAGTGACGGGTGATCGCCCCCAAGAATGGGGGGGACTATACGAATTCCCTTTGGATCTGACGCGTCCGCGTCAGGAGGTAGAACAGCGTATTCTTCGAGCCATCGAACAAGGGGTGGACGATGCTCAAAAGCGTGCGGATGGCTACCGTCGCCACCAGCTCATTGAGGAGGCAACAGCCTCTTGTTTGGGCGGGAAGTATAACGATGACTGGCGGAAAGAGGATAGTCGGTATACCTCTACCTGTGGTGGGCGGGAGGTATATCGGTGGGAAATTCGGGAAGCTTCGAAGCTTCTCCTTCTCTTTCACTCCCATTGTGGAGTGATGCGCGGTATGGACGGGACAAATACCCCGTTCGCTTGTATCGAAGCTATCAGATTCGAAGAGTTGCCGAAAGGCAATGTTTTTGAAAGACTTTCCACGCTCGATTTTGATTATATCGAGAAGTAGTCAAAGGCGTGGAAAATCCTTTTGAAGTAGTTGGTGGTTAAACTACTTTGGGCTTGAGGCACCCGCTCGCACGCGAACGCCTCTCTGTCTTCCGCAAAGCGGAACTGATGAGTCTAGCCATTATCAATTGGATAGACGAAACAGACATGGTCTCCATGATGTTGTGTGGTAAAAGTGTGAGCCTCGTATAATCTTTTAGAGTATATGGGGTGAGCGTGAGTGAGGTAGGGGTATTCCTGAATGGAAATTCAAGAAAATCTCTCTCCTCGCCCCAACCTCAGTCATTCTTTGCTTTTGCCCACAGCATCATGGAGATTTTATTTTACTCTTGAAGTCACAAATTGTGACTCCAAGTTTCTAAGAATATTTTAGGAAAAGTTTAATAGTTTTTGAACTAGCTAGGGATAGTATGAAAA
>CAYOVR010000052.1:0-8662 GCA_964407465.1 uncultured Candidatus Saccharibacteria bacterium | reverse complement strand
GCTCCGAAGATCAAATAATTGACCTAAATCCATACCCTGGGCACCGTCGAGACCTTATTGGCAAGCCTATCTATGTATATGTGCTCCCTCATTATGTAGAGGATTCGTCTGGATCAGTTATCAGCGATTCGGTACAGACATCCACGTTAAGAATTGCATTAGATACCGACATATTCGATCAATATAGCCCAACATATAATCCATTTGCCGTGCAACTTGGTATTGTGTTTATTAGCACAGCTTTAGACATTAATGATCTTACTATAATAGACACAAGAAGACGCGGTGGTGGAGCAAAGGACACTGTAGTCCTAGATGAACTCCAGCGCATACTTCAAGAATCTAGTTACTACTGGGATGTTAACCCGGGTGTTGGTAAAGCATATCAGCAAGGTGGATTTGTATTGATTAGATTGCCAGAAGGACTCAAGACTACCTTCCCTAACAAGGAAGAAGTAATGAAGGTAATCGAAAGAAACATCACCATTGGTGTGGCCTATAAGATCGAGAACATGGATGGAGAGGAGTGGGCATGAATATCTTTCTGAGTGATCAGTTTGCTTCTCTCGCAACCGGAGAAACCAGACTCGCCTCCTTCATGCTAGACGAAGCTAAGGTGTCCAAAACCACAATGCAGGGTCTATTACAGAAGATGCAGAAGTCAGTTCTGACATCCAACTTTACGGCTGACAAGCCAGCTATCAACAGTCTGATAACAGCTGATGTTTTTCGTGGGAATCTAGATCAAGCCGATCTGATTATCAAAGAGATTTACTCTGCAATCAACTACGTATCTCTCATAACAAATAGCAATATTGCTGTATTACTCTCCGATATTAAGGCTTTAGAGCGAGAGCTTGACTCCCTAGAAAAAGGTATAGACAACTATGCCTTCTTGTTGTCCGATGGTAAGGCATATGACTATGCATATTTGGAGACATTCGATGATTTAGGGAATCTAGACAACCTTAACTTTGTGATTCCTGATCGGGCCAACACTTTCTTTAGGCAAGATCAGATAGCAGATGTAAATATGGAAGAAGGGGTGCTCACTATGCTACCCCCCATGGATCAGCTGCTACCTGTCAGTACTCAGGCGTCGGTTACTCAGTCATCAGGCACGGGAGAGGAAGCGACGTTAACCTTTAAGTCGACTCCATATGTATTCCCTATACAATGGGGGCAGGTTGTGGGCAACAATGGTGGAGCATTGGTGTCTACAGACACAGGTATAGCTAAGAGCTATGATTCAGATCCAAACTATGGATGGAAGCTTGTTGTTAAGTCTCCACAGATAATGAATCAACCACTGCCAGAGTTTGTTGGACTCTATGATGGTGCGAATAGTGCTGGTCTGCAGGTTGTTTTGGAGTACGGATTCCAAGCTCCTTTGCCTTGTGACTTCATCAATATAAAATCCTTTTCGACAGCACCTATATCTATAGCTCAAATTAGGTTATATCCAGAAAAAGACAACGAGCAGACGTATAAGGATGTGCTGGTTGAGCCTGTCTCTATTCTAAATTCTCGAACCATCAGTTTTCCTACCCAGCCTGTATATAAGTTCCGCGTATTCTTACGTAAAGAAGACTATATTAGACAGTCTCAGTCTCCAGATTTTGGAGAGATTAGATATCGTCGTGTGACCGAAGAGATAGCAGCTAGGCCACCAGAATTTACTGGCGGGACCGGATCTCTTCTAGCCCAAAGCCTCTTCCTGAACGATAAGAATCACACAGACATACCATCTTCCATCTATTCGGCCTCCAAGCCAGCTATTAACCTGGCCCCTAAGTGGGGATCTTTGGCTGAGACTGTTGGTAGGTTAGAGCGAAGAGATTTTTCTGAAGATGCTTGGGATGATTCAAGTCAAGCAGCCAACATGTTTAGGGAAGTTCTTCAACAAACAATGGATACGGATGTGTTGGATACAACAATCCATTTCAACCCAAGAAGATATAGTCCTCCAACAGCAAGAGAAGTATCTGTTTTAGGTAATACTGAGGCAGTGGCTTCTATGACCCCAACCTCACCATCTCCACCGAGAGCAAAGCTTCCAATGTATGTGGAGACACTTACCCGTACTGACTATTTGTACAGTTTTATTATCAATAATATTGCCATTGGAACTGCAGCTCAGCAAGGCAAAGCAGTCTTCGTTAGTAAGCCTCTTGAGGCCGATGGAGATGTTGGCGAAATAAGAATTAAGGTCTCAGATGAGAACTATTTCCTCCCAAGTAAAGAGTTAGAGAAAAATAGAGATTCTAATCAGCTTACATCTATTGAATATTCTGTAAGTAATATCTCAAGTCCAAAGGAAGAGACAGACTGGACCCCCATAATGCCTATGGGGAATAACGCAGTACTTGCTGAAAGACTTTTTGTAGATGCAGCAGGCAAATCTTTTACTAGATTCCCAATGTCTTTTGATGGAGATATTCAGATTTATAAAAATGGATTCAAAATACAAGAGTTGCTGAAAGACCTGAAAATAACCGACTTCTTAATTAGGGTTGACGGCAAGAGATACTATGATTCAATAAGACTACCTCTCGGATCCTTTGCTTCTACTGATATCTTCACAGTAGATTATGTTCCGGCTGGAGACTTTAGTGTAATAGACTTCTCTTCTTCGTTTGACACCAAACCACTCATGGCATCATTCGATGCTAACGGGGCTGGAGAAGGATTTAGTGGTACGACAGGTACTCTAGAGGTAGAGCTTGATAATTATCCCTATGTCAACTATGATGAAGTTAGCACTAGTACATACTCTGCTACTCTCGGGTTAACCCCATACAATCCGATAGTCGTCAAGTTTGACGATGGAGAATTAGCTTACAATCTGACTAACTATACTGGCGAAGAGCAAACAACACTGGATTCAGAGTCCGATTCGTACCAGTATCTGCATAGTGGAAACGTAATTAGGTTTAATAAGGCAGTATCAAAACCATTTAAGGTTTACTATAAGTTCCTTCCGTCGAATATAAGATTTAGGGCAGTACTTCGCTGCAATAATCCAGTCTTTGTTAGCCCAAAGGTAGACTATGTTCAAATCAAGGCAAAGACACGCAAGCCTGATCTCAAGAAACTTTAGACTATGACACAGCTGAATCCTTCTACTACATATTTGTTACAGGCTATAGCCTTGATTCAGGAGATGCAGAAAAAGATCTCCTTGAAAGAAGGTCGTCAGGCTGAGGATATATTTACAGAGTATCAATCTGCTCTCACAGACTATCTAGATAGAGTGGGTAAGCCTCTTAGCGTTTACGAAAAGATCTACGACGGAGAGCCACCATCTTCTCTTAAGATGAACAGAATGCTTTCTCGTATTGAAGATGATCTCAATATACTCAGAGAGCAAGCCAACCTAATTACAGCGTCGACTATCAATACTCATAATGTTATTGTTTCTGAGATAGAGCAGGCTAGAAACCTCAACGCTCAGGCTTTCAACAAGCTAAAAACCCTTCAACTGTACACTACAGCAAGGGATGAGGGGTTGATTGTCTTTGGTGACACATTTAAGAATCGTGATCTAATCGATGATTCTCTGATTCCTGCAGATACCCAAGCTGATCTAAGGTTCCCGGGAAATCTAACTCTTGGTCGTGACACCGGTGAAGGTAAGAATCCACTAGTAGGAACCAAGATCAAGATCCTTCCTACATCCAATGGGTTTTCTGGTAACAACCAAGAAATCAATGCGTCCAGTCTTAAGAATAAGCTTTGGACAGATGGCGATGAAGAACAAGTAGACTACCAATTCGTGTCTGATACGGCACGCAATGACTCATTGGTCTCCATTATCGATAACGAGCCAAATACATGGTTCGAATACGAGCATTACCAAGTCTCAGATGCTGATAGAGAGTCAGCTCTTAACCTTAATTTCGTGTACAGAACAGATACAGGCTCAAACACTCCGTCAACAAATAACCTCGTGGACTGGGCTACAGGGCCTGGAGTGAAGTCAACCTTTAGTCTAGTTAAAGAGAACGATGTTTCGGTTAGAAAGCAAACTAACGCACCAACCGAGGACTACGGCAAACTAAAGTTAGACCTAGAGTTTGAATTGGCCGAAGTCAAGAAGTTAAACTCGTTTACCCTTACACCATATGGTATGAAAAACAACGTAAATCATCCTATTTTGGTGACGAAGGTTGAGACATCTAGCGATGGAACAACATGGATGCCAGTAAAGCCAGAGAATGTCTGGATCGCTAACCGCGTGGACTTAAGCACAGCTAGAGATGCAGCGAACTCTGTACTGGGGACTGGTGTTTGGGTCTTTGAAGAGAGAAACGTCAAGTATATACGTGCCAGAATGCAGCAGGACAAGCCAGTCTCTGCCTCTATAGGTCATGTTTGGTGGCAGAGAAGAATTAAGACAGAGCGCATTGAGACTAGGACTCCTGATCCAGAGAATCCATTTGGAGATGACCTTCTGGTTGTCTCTTATCGCGAGGTCGGAGGGGAGCGCGTTGAAGGTCCAATACCTCCAGTAAGTAACCCGGCTAAATTCAATAGCATAAGAGATGCTAATCGTGGTGAATCTGTCCGAAAGATAGAGGTATTCTCGGGGAAGAGATGGTCTATCGGTATCAGGGACTGTTCGGTAGAACAGGTACGATACAAGCCTGAGAGCGTAATGGTGTCCAAGCAGTTCAACGTCACAGGTGTGGTTGATCGGGTTGCTTTGGAGTCTAATATCTTTATTCCTGACACATTTGATCCAGAAGAACAATGGGTTAAGTTCTTTGTAAGCCCCAATGATGGCCTTAATTGGTATCAGATATCTAGAATTCAAGATGATTATTCTGGACTACCAGAAATTATAGCTTTTAACGATCCTTTGCCAGAAGAGTTTCATGAGTCAAATGTGGCGTACTATAATGTAGGCAACACTGTTGATAGTATTAGGGTAAAGATTGAGCTTACTAGGCCAGGACAAAGAATCACTCAGGCAAGCACACGCGAAGCTTTCTCTTCTACTCCAATAGTCAGGTCTTACACCTTAAAGGTTAGGAAACGTTAATGAGTATTAGTCGCATTCAAAGAGAGCGCATTTTAGAAGAGGTAACTCGCACTCTGTATGCCAGCGGCGAGAAACCAACGCTGTCTGAGATATTAAATCGTGTGAGCAGATATGTCTCAGACAATCCATTGGGCGCGCCTCTTGATGTTACTGGAATTGCGTATGCAGAGCCAGACATGCGGTCTAAAACAGATTTAATTAACGAGGCACTACTCAATACGATTCTCAATATAGATGTCGCGTATGAAGCCACAGATGAGTCTGTTGAAAACCTCATGTTCCTTACCTCTATACTCAAGGGTAACCTAGAGAAGTTAGCTGCCCGTAGAAAGAAGATTGTATCGAAGATAGATGACTACCTCTTCTCGACATATAACGCTGATGGGTATTATTATAGCTTGTCAGATGATTTCTCTACCCTCGACAAAACAGATTTGCCCTTGACCAGTGCTTTTGTTGATCAGGCAGCTGGAGTCGTTGCAATTCCAACGAACTCTGACCTCACTAAAAAGGTTACAATAGATAAAATTACGAGCGTAGAGTTTACTGCTTACTCTCCTGCTGTTGCTCGTCCTAGAATCATCATGAAGTCTCCATTTTCTGGTGCTGTTGACGGATTGTCGAACACAATCTGGGCGATGGAAGTAGAGATGTACAAGCCTGCAGAGGTTATTGTGTCTGCGTCTATTGGTATTGGAACTAATGACGAGCCACTACATATCTCCAGGATCGAGATAGACCCCTATGGTATTAACCCTGTACAGACGTGGATTGGCACGCATTCTGGAGGTGTTGGTCCAGATGGACCAGACACTAATACAACCCCTGAGTTCTATGATACTACCGGGTCTACTGGTAGCTTCGTTAATCTACTGAGTCAAGGCATTAGACTCGGTGATTCGTTTGGCGGAAAGATTCAAACACTAGATTATCGTGGGGTATTCTCTGACGATAGAAGACTGGCTCGGACTATCAATATAGTCTTTAGAAAGACAGAACCAGACTATGTATCCACTGATGGAAAATTACGTTATCATTATATGTTCGGTGCTAAGGACTTAACTATCACAGAGCACGTATACGACGACAATGCTACGTGGGTTTCTTCTCCTCTCGAGTTGCCACCAGAGTTTAATGGGGATCTTATCGACGCTGTGTCTTTGGTTACAAAAGAAGAAGTGCCCAATGATACAAAGATCAAGTATTATGTGGCCGCAGATGTCTCAGATGCAGACAATGTGGGTGACTTTTCTTGGAAAGAAATTGTGCCGATAGATGATCTTCGCCCTCTGGCTGAGAATATTGTTAGGTTTGACGGCACCAACCGCATCTCACGTATTATAAAGTCGGATCCAGACCCAGCAAATTGGGAGTTGATAGAGCTTAAGTCTACTGGTGCCAACGACACCCTAAATCCAGCTCCAGTATTCAAAGATTCTAGCGAGAGCTTCTATAGAATCGCTGAATTTAAAGATGATTATGTGCTCAACTCTCTTAAGCTAGAAGAGGGTATAGATACTGTTAGGAGTCTTCATAAGGATACAGAGTATACGCCGGGTACCGGTGCTGTAAGCGGTATGGATTTGGCTTACTGGAAAGACTATGTGTCTGGAGTTGATACCGACGTAGACAAGACGTATACCCAGCTCGATACATCTAACACCTTCTTTGATGGTAGCGAGGTCGGGTTCGATTTCCAGAGTGTGTATGCTGAAACTTTCCTAGAGGTTCAAGATGATCTTGAAATTCTCTTTAAGAACTGCCGTAAGATAGATTCCAACTCAAAGACATGGGATGTAAAAGTGTATCTCAACGGTAGAGAAGTAGCCGACATGCCTGTTGGAACAGACGAAGCTATAGTCCCATGGAAGTTCAATCGTGGTATCAATCATATTATACTTCTAGCTACCATCCCCGAGTCAGACGATGCCAACCCTAACGTTTATCAAGGGCAAGTTGAATTGATGTCACCAGATAAGCTTAGTGATTGGGGCACGGTTAAGCTCGGCACCTGGCAGTATGTTGATCCATTTGTGATGAAGCATAATGAGACCGGCGAACCACAAACTTTCACTATAATTGAAAGAGATATGGATGGTGGGGTCATCAAGAAAGAGATCGTTTCTCGTAGAACTCCAACCAACCGGTTCAGAATACAGTATACTCGCCCAACAGGTGGCTCACCCACGGGTCTTAGATTGCGAGCAGATTTGTCTAGAGATATTACAAACCCATACGTGAGTCCAAAGCTAGACCTTTACAGACTTCGTTTCGCATACGGTGGTGGATCATAATGGCGTATCTATATGATGAGTATGAGAGAGATTACTGGGTTTATCAGCCAGCCTTCGTAAGAAGTCGCCACATCTTTCGTGGTCCGAGAGACAGTTTCAAAATCAATCAAGAGATTCAGCAAACTCTATTCGATTTGAATCGACTGAATGTACAATACGATGATACACTAGAGCTGTATGATGATTACACTGCACTTCTTGAAGATGGAACAGATTCCCTAGAAGACCTAGAGGTTAACTGGCAAGATGACGACGTAGAAGAAGTTGTATCACTGATAGGGTTAAATGATCTTAGTATGCTACTAGAGAGAATACGAGATCGTATAGAGTTCTTAGAGTATTACCGAGAGATCATGAGCGGAAGCGCATAAGGAGATATTGTGGCAGAGTCACTGTATTCTGAGCAGGAATGGGCACAATTTCGTGGGCCAACTACCTCAGAAAACTATAACAAACGAGTAGAAAACCTCTACAAAGATCTTGTAGCCATCAAGAACCGCGTAGGACTACTCCAAGAGAATGCCTACCTAAATCGCCGACGCTTTGTTCGCGATCATTTCCACATTATGAAAATGACAGAAGACATGCTCGCTAGGCTTGAAACACTTGAAATGAATGAAGAAAAGCTTATCTTTTCTCATACAGATCAAGTAGATACCGACAGGTTCGACGGAACAGATTTTGAGATCCTAGAGAATGATAGGCTAACCTGGGATAGCCAGCACGGCTTAATGCTTCTACCTAGAGTAACTACATCATCTGTTTCTAAGGTTAGATTCGCAAATACCAACGGGCAAACTCTGATCCCACCTTCCCTAGAGGCTATAGCTACAGGGACGACCGGTACTGCAGATACGCCATCTGCCTTCATAGACTCTTCGGATATCATGCAGGCAATCCTGCAAGACGCAGGTGCTATTTGGGAGAGAAATGTAGTTGTAGATGCTCCAGATGTAGATCATGCCGAAGTCACTCTGTACATGAGGCTTCCAACAGACTACGCTATAAACGAAGACACAAACTGTATCATTATTCACCCATATCCTATGATGGGCTGCGATATAGTAGATGTTGCTTACAGCACTGATACTAGTGTCGTGCTCAACGAGACAGACGGGTATACACCAATCAATGAAGATGGATTCTACGATGGCGATACACTATCTGTAGGATGGGTAGCCCCAGGTGGGTGGGGTAGTACTGACGATATCATCACTAACTCTGGACCCAATGAATTTTACTTTGACCCCAAACCGGTTACAGGTATTCGTATTAAACTTCGCCAAAGACACTACTGGATAGAGAATCTAAAGTATGTCTACTC
>CAYOVR010000051.1:0-8688 GCA_964407465.1 uncultured Candidatus Saccharibacteria bacterium | reverse complement strand
TTGGTCCGCGATACTTAGGGAGGAGAGAAGGGTGAATGTTGATTGCTCCGCTTTGTGGAATCGATAACACTGATTGAGGGATAATTTTTCCATATGAGGCCACGACAAATATATCACTATGGAGTTCTCCCAGCTGAGAAACCGTCTCCGGTGTTTTGAGGGATTCAAACTTATAAACAGTTATTCCAAGTCGATGACCAGCTTCGGCGACTGGAGTTTCGGTAAGAACTTTTTTTCGACCAACTGGCGCGTCGGGAGTTGTGACGACAGCCACCACCGTGTGATTTTCATGCAAGTTCTCTAAAACTTGGACAACAAAATCTGAACTGCCAAAAAAGACAACTTTCATATCAGTATTGATTCTTAATAATTTGGCGCAGGACTTCTGCTGTGACTTGGCAATCCACTAGCGCATCGTGTCTATTTTCAGCCGAAATTTTAAAATGACGCATGAGGTCTTCTAGGGAAAATCCTGTATAACGCTGGCGGTTTTTTAAAAGGCCATGTTTTGCAGCATAGGTATAGCATAATGGCCAAATATTAAACACGTGGTATTCGAAAGGGTATGGCTTTTTTAGTTTTCTGTAAGCTGCTTTTAAGAACTCGATGTCTAAAATCGGTCCATAGTTTGCGATGATAACTTTATTGAGATCAAATTTTTTATGGAGCGACGCTAAAGTAGCTTTCAGAGTAGGGGAGTGTTTAACTTGCGCAAAGCTAATATTATTTATGGCCATCGACTCCGGATTCCGATTACGCCAATTTTCTGGCCTGACGTAAGAAACAAAACTTTTTTTCTCGCGCAACGTTTTTTTATCGAGTAAAATCGCGGCGATCTGAATGATCTCATTTTTATGAGGGTCAAGTCCAGTTGCTTCAATATCAACCAATAATAAGTCTTTGTTAAACATTAGCTACGACCTTTCTAAAAATTTCCGCGGATAAGCGACAACGCTCTAAAGCGTTGTGTCGATTTTTTTGCGAAAGATTGAATTGATCTAAAAATGTGTTGAATGTGGGCATTTTTTTGACACCGAAGCTTAAGGTGTAGATATAGCCGAGTGTCCACAAGTCAACTGTGTGCATATCAAACTCGTAAGAAATTGCCGCTTTTTTGTAAGCATTTCTAAGGAAGGCCACAGGTAGGGAAGTGTGAGCTGCTAGTAAGTACTTTGAACCAAACTTTTCATCAAAAAGTTTGATGACGTCATAGATTTTCAAACTTTGCTTCATCGTCTCAAACGGAATCTGTAGGATTGTCGCGTGTTGATTGATGGTGTTATCTAGCAGGCTGACTCGCACATACGAGTTAAAGAAATCTTTTTCAAGTAAGTTATCTTTGTCTAATAAAATCGCGGATAGTTGGATGATTGTGTCTTTGTCAGCGTATGGGCCAGTGGTTTCAATGTCAAACAGTAATATATCTTTGATGAATTTCATGAGTACTATTTTTTCTCCTCATACTTACTAAGTAAATCCTCGCCTTTAGTAATGGTTTTAAACTTATCGATTATCAGAATGTTGTTTAGATGATCAATTTCGTGCTGCATAACGCGGGCTATCCAGCCGTCATCAGTGAGGGTGATGGTTTTGCCTTCAAGGTCTTCCGCCTCAACGCTTACTTTTTTTGGCCTCGCTACTAAACCAAACACTCCGGGCATTGAAAGACATCCTTCTTCTATTTCAATAGTTTGCTTTGAGGCTTTAGTAATACGAGGGTTAAAGATTACAAACGGTGGTACGCCAGAATCAAGGAGGTAAATGAGCGCCATATTTAAAGGCTTGCTTACTTGTGGCGCCGCTAGCCCAATACCATCAGCTTTTTTGACGGTTTCAAGCATGTCGAGAACTAATCTTTTGACTTCCTTTTTCAAAGGAAAGCTAATTTGCTCAGTAGGCTTTCGTAAAATTTTGGAAGGGAGCTTCGCGATAGGTAAAATCATTGGTAATGTTACTTAGAATTTTTTAGTGACTCATTATGCTGCTTAATTAAATAGGCAAATAATCTTCCGGGGGTTTTTGCGTTTTTATTTTCTAAAATATCACCGAGAAGTTTTCGCAAAAAGTTATGATCATAAGTTCCCGCAATCTTTAGGTAGAATCCAAAATGTTTGCGGTCATTGAGTTGGACACTAAGTTCGTCCGCTAGTAGATGATTTGGAGAATGAAGATAGCGGTTTTTTTGGGGCTTCGCCGAATTTAGTCGCGCCGATTTTTTGATGGGCTCCATGCTCTATATTATACCTGATTTTTAACCTGACAGGAACCTAGTTTTATCGTATAATAGACTAGTATGAAATTTGCAAAAGTCCTTATTTTATTGGTATTTATTGGTACCGCGACAATCGTTGCGGTTACTCCTGCTCTTCGTAGCGAAGTTGTTGATTTATTGCGTTTAAGCCGAGATAGCCAGTTACTTGGTCGTTTGGAAGAATCACATTTATTACCACCACCGCTCCGCTCTGCTATCGATGCCAGAAATTCATTACTGACACACAATGGTACATTTGAATGGACAAATTATCAGCGCAAACAAAACGGTTTATCCTACTTGCAGCTTAATGCTTCACTAAATCAAGCGGCAGAGCAAAAACTTTCTGACATGTTCACGTTACAATATTTTGAACATGTTTCTCCTTCAGGTAAGGGTCCGTCAGATTTAGCAGGTGATGTAGGTTATGCTTACGTCATTGTTGGAGAAAATCTCGCCTTAGGAAACTTTGAAAATGACAAAGCTTTAGTTGAAGCCTGGATGAATAGTCCTGGGCATCGCGAGAATATTTTAAATTCTAAATATGAAGAAATTGGAATAGCAGTTGGTAAAGCAATGTTTGAGGGTCGGGAAGTCTGGCTCGCAGTGCAAAGCTTTGGTACTCCACTTTCGTCATGTCCCTCAGTTAATGAAGCTTTAAAAAGCGAGCTCGATCAGAATCAGGATGAAATCACTGTTATGCAAGGACGCTTGGCAGTGCTTAAAGCTGAGGTAGAAAATACCAATCGATCTAATACCGATAAGTATAATGCCAAAATTAAGGAGTATAACGCCTTAGTCGATCAGCTTAATATTTTGATCAATACGACTAAAGAGATCGTGCAGCAGTATAATAGCCAAGTTAATTCATTTAACGAATGTCTCAAACAATGATAGATACTGTTGATATCGCTGGATTGCGCGTGCATGCTCCTACAAAGGAAAAATTGCTTACAGAGATCGAAGCGCGCATTAAAGCAAAGCAGCAAACGAGTGTGATTACGCCGTATTCCGAATTTTTGTACGCTGCGTTGCGAGAACAGGAACTCATGGTGACGTTTAACCAAGCCACTTTTTCGATCCCTGATGGTGTGGGAGTTTTATGGGCCTCAAGGTTTTTATCTATCCCACTTACAGCTCGTGGTTATTACGCCAAAGTTATCCAAGCATTTTGGCAGATGGTTTATAGCGGTGCTGCTATTTTATTGAAACCAAAATTTATATATCGACACTTCCCAGAAAAAATTGTTGGAGCTGATCTGTTTTGGGATTTAATGGCCATGGCCGAACGCAATGAATTTAGTGTTTATATTTTGGGCGGCCAGGGTGATGTTCCAGAGCGCGGAGCAACATTGTTGCGACAACGCTATCCGAAAATAAAGATTAGTGGTTTTTCAAATAAGTTTTGGAATGATCCGACAGTGGTTGAAGAAATCAATCAGAGCAGTCCAGATATGGTGCTAGTCTTTTATCCAGCTCGAAATCAGGAGCGTTGGATTTTTGGGCATCTTAGCGAATTAAAAACTTATTTTATTATTGGTCTTGGTGGTACGTTAGACTATGCGGTAGGGGAGAAGCTGATGCCTCCTCGTTTTCTCAGAGTCATTGGCCTTGAGTGGTTGTATCGTTTGATTACACAGCCGACTCGACTGCGACGAATCTGGAATGGAGTTATGGGTTTAATAGTTGCTTTAATTCGTTACAAAGTTTTTAGCACATTACCATATCGTGATAATGTAGTTATCGTTGTGACTAATAAAGAAAATAAAGTTTTGGTTTGTCAGCGTAACCCCAACGGCTATGCTTATGGTAGCGGTCGAAAGTCTGACGCAACCTTCAACGACTATTGGCAATTTCCTCAGGGTGGTATAGATAAGGGCGAGGATATCATTGCCGGTGCTCGACGCGAAGCAGTAGAAGAAGTGGGTCTTGAAAATCTGGAATATCTGAAAACTCAGGAAGACGTTAATTCATACACGTGGAATAATGCTCGACGTGTTTTGTTGTTCAACCCACTTAAATATAGAGGGCAGAAACAAAGTCTGGTTTACTTTAAACACAACGGTTCTAATGAAGAGGTTAAACTCGATACGTACAACAACGAATTTGTGTCATTTCGTTGGGTCGAAGCGAGTCAGTTGGTTGATGTGTTGCATGAAGAGCGTCGTAATCTAGCGGATATTGTGTCCAAAAACGTTTAGTCAGTACCTTGAAAAAAGCTACCTAAAATGGTATGCTTTTTGTATATTTCCTTACATTTATGGCTGAAAATCTCAAACCAATTCGAACTCGCTTTGCTCCAAGCCCGACCGGCTATGTCCATGTCGGTAATTTTCGTACCGCGCTATTTTCTCATCTCTGGGCGCGCCACAATGGAGGCGTGTCAGTTTTGCGCATTGAAGACACAGACCAAAGTAGAAAAGTTGATGGTGCGGTGGAGCACTTACTGCGCATCATGAAAACCATGGGCGTAGAATTTGATGAAGGCTATTATTTAAAAGATGATGGTTCGTTAGCAGAAAGGGGAGAGGTTGGACCTTATTTGCAGTCGGAGCGTTTAGACCTTTACAAATCACACGTCGATCAGTTGTTAGCAGCCAAAAAAGCGTATTATTGTTTTTGTAGCGAAGAGCGGTTAGCGGAAGTTCGTAAAGAACAGATGGCTCTTAAAAAACCGCCAATGTATGATCGTCACTGTCACTCACTTTCTGATGACGAACTGCAAGCAAAACAAAAAGAGTTTCAGGAAGCTGGTAAGAACCCTGTGGTGCGTTTTGCAATTCCCGAAGGTAAAACTGAAATTCATGATTTAATTTACGGTGACATTGTTTACGAAAACAGTGTTTTAGATGATCAGGTTATTTTGAAGTCTGACGGTTTTCCAACATATCATTTAGCGGTTGTTGTTGATGATCACTTTATGGAGATTACGCATGTCATTCGTGGTGAAGAATGGATTCCTTCAACTCCAAAGCATATTTTGTTATATCAAGCTTTTGGCTGGAAAGCTCCAGCTTTTGCTCACGCTCCGTTAATTTTAAATCCCGACAAGTCCAAGCTTTCGAAACGCCAGGGTGATGTGACAGTTGAAGATTATTTACAAAAAGGTTATTTGCCCGAAGCCTTGGTGAATTTTGTGGCTTTTTTGGGCTGGAATCCTAAAACTGAACAAGAAATCTTTTCCATGGAAGGCCTTGTCGAAGCTTTCGATCTTTCTAAAGTCAACAAATCTGGGGCAGTGTTCGATGTTAATAAACTCGATTGGATTAATGGTCAGTACCTAAGGGCAATGCCAACAGGGGAGTTAGTCGATTTACTTATCCCATTTTGGAAGAGTGATGACTACGGAATTTTTGATGAGCAGGGGAATGTGACACTTCCGATTGCAAGCAAACAGTTATCTAAGCAGTACTTAATTGATATTGTTGAGTTAGAAAAAGAGCGTTTGAAAAAATTGTCCGAGATAGGGGAGAGAACACCATACTTCTTTAGAGAACCAGATGCTAACGGCGTGAAAGAATTATTGGTCGCGAAGAAAAGCACTCCCGAAGCAACGAAGCAAGGATTGGCTGCGTTAGTCGATCAATTGTCCAATTACACTGTTGACGATTTTGAAATTACAATTCTCGAAACCAAAGTAAAAAATATGATTTCTGAGAAGGGCTTGCAGAACATCGATGTTCTGTGGCCGATGCGTGTCGCTCTTACGGGCATGTCAGCCAGTCCAAGTCCGTTTGAAGTGGCCAGTGTTTTAGGAAAACATATGGGAACCGAAGCCGTGATTGGTCGTCTGAATAGCGCGATTGCTTCAATTTCATAAACTTTTGAGAAAACGCATGTTTTGTGTTATACTGAACACTAAGATATGCGTTTTTACATTGAAACAAAAGCCAAAATAGCGCTACGATATTTAGTAACCACAGGGTTGCTACTTTCGTTATTTTCAAGCCCATTTTATGCTATTGCTCAGAACGTTGATGACCTCAAAAACCAACAGACGGCAATTCAACAAAAATTGGAGCAAATAAACAAACAAATTGCGGCTTATCAAGGCCAAATCAATACAACTCGTCAGAAAAAGGCTAGTTTGGCTAATGAAATTACCGTTTTTAATGCCGAAATTTCCTCGACTGAGCTTCAGGTCCAAGCTAATGAGACTCAGATTGAAGATACAAACTTACAGATCAAAGAGCTTGAGTTACAAATTGAAGTCAGGAAGAAAGAGATTGAAGAAAATAAAAAGATTTTGGGAGAGCTTGTCGTTCAGCTCCATCAGTTAGATGGCGACTCGTTCTTGAATTTAAGTCTTGGGAATAGCAATTTTTCAGAGTTCATGGATGAACTCCAATATACGGAAAGTGTTCAAGATAAAGTTTATAACATTGTTCAGAATATCAAAGTTGTAAAAAAGAGATTAGAAGGTCAGCAAGAAACTTTGAAGTTAGAATTAAAGAAGCTTGAAGAATTAAAACAGCAACTTACTGTTACGCAGGATTCATTAGAAACACAACGTCGTCAGAAACAAGGTTTACTTGATCAGACTCAAGGTTTAGAAAGAAATTATCAAAAGCTTTTAGTTACCAGTAAAACTGAACAAGCCGATTTACAGAAGGAAATCGATGACTTAGACTCTTCGATTAGGTCTAAGCTTGGTAATCGTACGATTACAGTTACCAAAGGTGCGCTGTTGATGCCTATGAAGGGTATTCGCACCCAAGGCTATGGTAATACCGGATTTACTGCTTTAGGGTACTCATTCCATAATGGTTGGGATATCGCAGCCCCTGCAGGGACGCCAATTTATGCTGCTGCCAGTGGAACTGTTGTTGCCTGTGATACAGGTGAAGCCGCTTATGGAAATTGGTGTGCAATCAAACACACTCTTGAAACAAAAAATGGCAATCGCCAGATTGTGACTTTGTACGCGCATATGCGAACATACAATTTGCGTGGTGGTCAGCAAGTTAATCAAGGTGATTTAGTGGGCTATGAAGGCAATACTGGTAATACTACTCGTTTAACACTAGGTCCTGGCCGTGGTTATCATCTCCATTTTACTGTGTTTGATGTTGAGGGTTTTGGTATCGCTACTGGAAAATATAGTAAGACCTACGGAGCATATTCCGTTCCTTATGGTTATACCTATAACCCTGGTGATTTTTTCTAAAATAAACTAGCGAAATAAAAAAATGAAACAAAAATACAAAAAATTTCTTAGTCTTATTGGACTTAGCTTTTTTGTTGCGAATTTGGTTATGGTTGCTGCTACTCCAGTGATGATTTATGCGCAGGCCGCACCTACGCCACCTGCAGCTCCTGCGCCATCTTCCGCAGTGGCCGCTGGAGCAGGGGAGAAGAGTATTCAAGACTATCTTTGTACACCTGCTGTTGCTGGGTCTGAGGGGACGACTTTGTATCAGTGTATTAATAAACTTTACCGATTTAGTTTAGCTGCTGCATTTTTCATCACAGTTTTGTTTATTGTGTTTGCTGGATATCAGTACATGGTCGGGGGAGAGAAGGGGAAAGAAGATGCCAAGGGGAGGATATCGGCCGCGGTTGTGGCTATTGTCATTTTGAGTACAAGTTTCATTTTGCTCCGGCAAATTAACCCTGATCTGGTTGAATTTAAAAAGATAGATCCATTACCTGTGGATTTTAGTAAGGGTCAAGGTGATTTAGCTAAACTACTTCCTGCTTGTAGTGAGAATGGAAACGTAGAACCTTGTAGAGGGCGTGATATTCCAGGTTCAGATGATCCTGACGGTGGTGCTGCTGGTGCTGGTACAAATGGTGGCACCAGTTTGGATCTTAAGGACACAGTTTGCGATAAAGATAACACGAAAGATTATAGTGTTAATTGTGTTAACCTGCAAGATGAGGGTATTGCGTGCGAAAAAGCTCGTGATGAATGTTGGGTGCAAAAAGCTTTATATGAGGGATTGAAAAAGCTTAATTATAAAACAAACCCAGCCAAAGTTTATTTTAAGATTAATGAAGCCTGGAGGCCGACTTATAAACATTCAGATGGATGTCATGCTACAGGAGCTTGTGTTGATATGGGTGTAAGTGGAGGAACCTTTGAACAGTTATGTGCGCTATTTCCTGGAACTGGTTTGAGTATTTGGAACGAGTCTCAAAAAACAAGTTCGGAGTGTGGTCCTGATAAGTTCAAGCCCGGGGTATCTAGTGGACCACATTTGCACGTGTATTTAGGCGGCGGTGGTGGTGGGGGAGGCGGATCTTCTGGAGGCGTTTCTGGTTTGCCTGGGATTGTCCCGTATTCAGGAAATCCAGGCTCTGATGGAAAAATAAAATCGGCACATGTTTATCCAGATGAGGATTGGACAGATCCTTCAAATCAAACAACTTTGAATCAGTTAAAAGCCGCCTATGAAGATTTAAGGAACAAGCAGCCCAGCAAAAATTTAAGTTTA
>CAYOVR010000050.1:0-8739 GCA_964407465.1 uncultured Candidatus Saccharibacteria bacterium | reverse complement strand
AAGATTTCTGAAGTCTTTTTAAAACAATAGAGATAAGCAATTTGGGAAAGAGGAGTACTTTACGGAGACATCATTACATTTCTGAAATGCGATGATGTCGTAATAAAGTACGACGAGGACGATTAGCTCAGGGGTAGAGCATCTCTTTGACGTAGAGAGGGCCAGTGGTTCGATTCCACTATCGTCCACCATCATGGTAAAAGCCCGATAACGGGCTTTTAAAATATCTATATGACTGATACGAAAAAATTTACACGGACAATTGAAGACTTTGTTTGCGATAACTGCGGTTTTGCCGTGGCTGGTTCGGGTTATACCAATCATTGTCCAAAATGCTTGTTCAGCAAACACGTTGATGTTAATCCTGGAGACAGAGCTGAGGCCTGTGGTGGTCTGATGAAGCCAATTTCGGTTTTTACCAAGAACGGAAAGTCAGTAATCATTCATCAATGTACGGTTTGTGGCTTTGAAAGAAATAATAGTGCGAGTCCTGACGATAGTATGGACGCGCTTGTAGCCTTAGCAGAGAACAGTGATTGATGGTTGCGAATAAGGGTTAGTTTTGCTAAGCTTTAGTTAGTTTATTTGATATTTATGCACGGAATTACCAAAGAACAAATTGAATTGTTGGTCGGTCATCCAGTCGCTGACTTAGACATCTATTTATCTGCGTTTACCCATCGGTCTTATTTAAATGAGAACCGGGCTTTTCATTTGCCTCACAACGAACGCTTGGAATTTTTAGGTGACGCAGTCTTGGAGCTTGTTGCGACTGAATTTTTGTATCGTAACTATGCTCATTCTGAAGGAGAGCTCACAAACTTCCGTAGCGCCTTGGTGAACTATAAAAAATTATCAGAAATTGCTGGACGTTTAGGTCTTGAAAAGTTTTTACAGATGTCACGTGGTGAAGCCAAAGACACTGGTCGGGCTCGCCAAGTAATTTTAGCGAATGTTATTGAAGCTCTTATCGGTGCGCTCTATTTAGACGCCGGATATGATGCTGCCGCTAAGTTTATCGAAAAAGAAGTTTTGATTGAATTGAAGGATATCATCGAGCATGGTTCATATTTAGATCCAAAAAGTAAACTTCAAGAATTAGTTCAGGAAAAGAAAGGCATTACTCCTACTTATGGAGTTGTTTCAGAGAGTGGTCCTGATCACGACAAGGTTTTCGTAGTTGCCGCATTTATTAATACGGATGAAATTGGTCGTGGAAGTGGGCCATCAAAGCAGGAAGGTGAAATTTCTGCTGCTGAAGATGCCTTACAGAAGAGCAATTTCTAGTTTATCCACAAAATTTATTGACCGTGGTTTAGTCGAGTGATAAGCTTTCTTTAGAATGCATTCCAATACAAATCACAAAATAAAAGTTGTAAAAAATACCTCAGCGTCCTAAGGGCGCTGGGGTATTTTTTTAACGTTTTATTCTCATACCGAAGGAGGTCTTCGTATGTTGGAAGCGACTGGAGTTGCCCAGCGGCAGGGCATTTCTGACGATAGTCCTGAGTCTGAACAGGTGGGCTTGGTCACAGCCCAGTCTGTTGAGTACCACGGCAGAATCGCGTGTCGTTGTGGCGCCATCTTCATGCGCCAAGCGGTGCCTTTCGATCAAGTGCCACAGTATCCCAGCTACTGGATTCCAGGTCAAGAACCGGGTCCTCAGTGGATGGCTGCACAGTGTACTGAATGCAAAGCCACAAAGTAGGCTGTGTGATCAGGAGTGTTCTCTGTCCACAAGGAGGTCTGACCAACCTCCCTTTTTTTATGCTCATTTTCGCAAGGAGGAATCATGGAAAAAGAGAAAGATATCCTTGTTGGGGTTTGTGGTTGTGGTAAATTCGTCAAAGTAAATTCTTCTGACGAATTTAAATCGGGAAATTGGGTTTCGTCTCATACTCTCTCAGCCGTTCTTATGGTTCAGTTACTTCTAGCCAAGGAAGTTAGTGGGCGCGTTCCTATTTCCTATTGTGACGAGTGCGTGCGTGGTCTTATCTCCGGCACTCTTAAGCAAAGTATCATTAGAACGGAGCATGGAGTGGAGGTTGTCACAACTTATCCCAAGAAGCCAGATCCTTCAGAGGAGTCGTAGTGCCCTTTTTATGGTATAATAAAAGGGCACATTTTTCTTTCTGAAACACAATTCATGTATTTAAAAAGGTTAGAAATTCAAGGCTTTAAATCGTTCGCTCGGAAAACTACGTTAGAGTTTGAACAGGGAATTACGGCCATCGTTGGTCCAAATGGCAGCGGCAAAAGTAATGCCGCTGATTGTTTACGATGGGTTTTGGGTGAACAGAGCGCCAAGCTCATGCGTGGTAAGAAAAGCGATGATGTCATTTTTGCTGGTTCCGACAAAAAAGTCCGATCAGGTTTTGCCGAAGTCTTTGCTACTTTTGATAATCGTGATCATAAAATTCCAGTTGATACGAGCGAAGTTAGTATTGGTCGCCGTGTTGATCGTAGCGGTGAAAGCGAATATTTACTTAACGGACAAAAAGTTCGCTTACTCGATATTATCGATTTAGTCTTGAAGAGTAACATCGGAACATCTCGCTACACAGTTATTGGTCAGGGGACAATTGATCAAATGATTCTTTCTGGCCCTGCTGAAATCAAAAATTTACTTGATGAAGCTAGCGGTGTCAAAACTTATTACATGCGTCGTGATAAAACCCTTCGACGTTTAGAACAAACCGCTCAAAATTTGATGCGTGCCGAAGACCTTATCGCAGAAATTGAACCTCGTTTAAAAAGTTTACGTCGCCAGGCTAAAAGAATGGAAGCCCGCGCTGAGTTTGAGATTGAATTAAAGACTATGCAGCGCGAATGGTTTGGTGGACAGTACTGGTCTTTGCATGCCTTGCTTGCAGGACTATCAGAACAAATTAAAACTTTTGAAACAGAAAAGCATCGTATGCATTCTGAGATCGAAGCTTTGCGTGCTTCTATTGAAAAGCATGAAGGTTCCGGTTCAGAAGACCTCAAGCGATACAAAGCGGTTCAAGAAGAGTTAGCAGACTTGCAGAATAGTAAGAACAAACTGCTAGAGAATTTAAGTTTAGTGCGTGGTAAAATGGAAAGTCAGAAAACTTCCTATCCATCTGATCAAAAATCACTGGAATTTTCTTTTCATGGGATCACACGAAAATTAAAAGAGACTCAGGGTCAGTTCGACTCAGAATCTAGCGAGATGGAAGAGTCTAAGCAGCGAACCACAAAACTTGCGGAATTACTTCGCCAAGTTAATGTTAAGCTTGATCATATTTACGCTAGTCTTTCATCACCAGTTGCGCTTGATTTCGAAGCCGTTCGCATTGAACTCGATTCTTTAGAAAGTATTCTTGATCAGTTCATCGGGACTATCAAAGACGCTAAAGAAGTGTCTGATATTCACCAGCGCGCCTCAAGTTTTAAGTCTCATTTTAGCAAGTTCAAAGACACCACTCACGAATTACTTCAAAATCCAGCAGCGTCTCACGCAAAGCTGCAACAGGACTTACAAGATTTGGTTAAACAGAAGGACGAGCTTACCGAACAACTCAATAACGTTCAAATTATTGCTTCGAAACACGAGATGTCCAAGGAATTTTTGGGTCGCCAGCTCGAAGAGTTAAAACAACAAGAGTTAAATGGCCGTCTAGAGCTGAAGAAAGCCACTAGCGCCACCAGCGATGAGTTCTGGCAAAGCTTAGTTGCCGAAGAAGCGAAGATCCAAAAGGAATTGGAAGTTTTAGGTGCTGGAATGGTCAAGCTTCAAGCTTCTTTGGAGGAATTTTATGTCACCGAAAGTCAGACCAAGCAGTCCATTACCGAAGCGGACCGTCAGTTACGCTCAAAACAAGCTGAGCTCGATGCTTTAAAAGATCGAGAGACTTTATCGCAAGTTGAAAAAGCCAAATTTGATACGCAGATGCAGCAAGTTGTATCAGAAATGCATCAACAGCTAGGAGCAGAAGGTGCAGTAGAAGTTACACGGAACAAAGTTGTTATCACGACAAGTGGTTTGGAAGAAAAAATTAGCAAACTTAAGAATCAACTCGAGATGATTGGTGGAGTTGATGATTTAACTTTGCAAGAATACAAAGAAACCGAAACTCGTCACACGCATTTGAGTGAACAAGTCGCCGATTTGAAAAAAGGCATGCAAGATTTACGTCAGATTATTGATGAGCTTGATGAACACATTAAAGTAAAGTTTAACGAGTCGTTCCATTTAGTGAACACTCAGTTCGAACAGTACTTCCGAATGTTGTTTAACGGTGGCCGCGCATATCTTTCCATCGTGCGTGGAAATGATAAAGATGAAGAGAAACAAGAGTTAGAAGCTGAAGACGATATTCAGGGTGATACTCTTCGTCCCGAAGAAAAAATCGTTCAGAAATATGAAAAAGGTGCTTTGAATATTGTTGGTGTTGATATTAAAGCTACACCACCGGGGAAAAAGCTTTCTAGCATTCAAGCTTTGTCAGGTGGGGAACGCGCTTTAACCTCGATCGCCCTTTTGTGCAGCTTGCTAACATGCTTTCCATCACCGTTTGTCGTGCTCGATGAAGTTGATGCCGCTCTTGATGAAGCCAACACAATTCGTTTTGGACAAATCCTCGGTACGCTTAGTCATCAAACTCAATTTATTACTATTACTCATAACCGCGAAACCATGGCCAAGTCTAATACACTTTATGGTGTGACCATGGGGGATGATGGTATTTCCAAATTACTCAGTATCAAACTAGAGCAAGCAAAAATTTTCGCAAAATAAACAACAATGGTTTTTGAAATAATTTCAGCAATCACAGAACTAATTGTCCGGTTAATTTCCCACTTCGGGTACCCGGGTTTATTTTTGTTGATGACTTTAGAGTCAGCAGCTATGCCAATTCCATCAGAGATAGTTTTACCATTCTCAGGATTCTTAGTTTCAGAAGGCAGGTTCACGCTTTCCGGGGTAGCGATTACTACGGGGCTAGCTAGCGCGCTCGGCTCAGCAATTACATACATGCTCGGTAAGCACGGGGGACATTCTTTTGTAGAAAAATATGGGAAGTATGTTTTGCTTACACCGCACGACATCGAAATGACAAATCGATTCTTTTCTAAGTTTGGTTTAGCTGCCGCATTCCTTGGTCGTTTTATTCCTGTCGTTAGAGCTGTCGTCTCAATTCCAGCTGGTATTGCTCGGGTACCATTTATCCCGTTTCTCTTTTACTCATTTGCTGGTTCCTTATTCTGGGGTTACTTGCTTGGCTATTTAGGCTTAACTTTAGGTCCTCGGTGGTTTGAGCTTCGTGACCGCTTCCATTGGGTTGATTATGTAGTCCTCGCTCTCTTTATAGTGTTGATTTTAGCTTTAGTTATACGTCGTATTAGGCAAGGACATACTCTTGACCAAACCGGTTCAAAGTGGTAAGATATTGAAGCTAACTTACTAAATAGATTACTGCAAAACATGTTAATGATTCGCTTACAAAGAGCTGGTAAGAAAAACAAACCCGAATACCGGGTGATTTTGGCTGAAAAAGCTGCAGCCGTAAACAAGAAATTCATCGAAATTCTTGGTAACTACAACCCACACTCCAAAACATTACTAGTCAGAGATCAGGAACGTTTAAACTATTGGATCGAACAACGTGTTGCTATGTCTGCAACCGTTCACAACTTGTTTGTTTCTCAGAACATCATCACTGAAAAGAAAACCAAGTCATTCACAATTCCAAAGAAACCAGTTGAAGCTGTTGCTGAAACTCCAGCACCTGCAACTGATGCTGCTCCTGCTGAGACCGCAGAAGCTCCGGCTCCTGTAGCCGAGGCTCCAGTTGAAGCCCCAGCGGAAACTTCTCCAGAAGTTCCAGCTGAAACTCAAAGCTAATCCTAACCGCCGTATGGCGGTTTTTGATTGACACTAAGCGGAAGTTTGTTATACTTGTATCAAGATAGACGGCTCAGAAAAGGTCGAAGCCAAACTAGTACTATCAGAAATGTTCCGAACATGGAAAAAGATCAAGAATTTGTTGAATACATAGTAAAGGCCTTAGTGGATAATCCTTCAGACGTTCGTACAGAACGGGCAGTTGATGAAATGGGTGTATTGATCACCTTGTTTATCAATCCTGCTGATATGGGTACTGTAATTGGCCGCATGGGTCAGACTGCGAAAGCAGTTCGTACATTGCTTCGCGTCGTCGGTGCTAAGCACAAAGCTCGCGTTAACTTGAAGATCAATGAGCCGGAAGGTTCTCATCGCAACCGCGATGCTGGTCAGAGTCCAAGTCATAGTGCTCCAGCTTCTGCTCCACAAGCTGCACCAAGTAATGACAACGTCGAGTCAATGGATGACTTCACTCTCTAGTAAATTCATTTGAATTAAAAATAAAAATCCGCGGCAAAACTTTTGCGCGGATTTTTTGTTCAGAAAACTGTTATACTATATCTATATATGAAAAAGATGCGCATCAAAGTAATCACGTTGTTTCCTGAATTCATCGAACACTACTTGTCGTTCGGGATAGTTAAGCGTGCCGTTGCTCAGAAATTAGTGACTTTAGAAGGTGTGCAGCTACGTGATTTTGGACTTGATGCTCGTGGGACAGTTGATGATCGTCCATATGGTGGCGGTGTTGGTATGGTGCTTCGTCCCGATGTTTTGTATAAAGCGATCAAAAAGACTCGTGGTACTAGTAAGAAAACTCGAGTGATTATGCTTTCTCCTCAAGGAAAGCAGTTTAAGCAAAAAGATGCTCAGCGTTTAGCTAAATATGATAAATTAATATTCGTCAGCGGTCGCTACGAGGGATTTGATGAACGAGTTCGCTCTTTTGTTGATGAAGAGTTGTCCGTTGGGGATTATGTATTGATGGGTGGGGAATTACCAGCTTTGGTTATAAGCGAAGCAGTGTTGCGAATGATCCCAGGTGTTCTTGGGAAGCTTGAATCTGCAGACGCCGAATCCTTTTCTGAGTCGATGCTTGAATATCCTCAGTACACAAAGCCTGAAGTTTTTGAAGTAGGTAAAAAGAAGTTACGAGTGCCAAAAGTTTTGTTAACCGGCCACCATGCTAATGTCGATCAGTGGCGCAAAGACGAAGCAACAAAGCGAACCAAGAAACGTCGCCCAGATTTACTCAAAACAAATGAATAAAAAATACGACTTTGTCGTTGATGTTTTAAAAACACGTTTAGATAAATATTTAGCAGAACAACTGCCATCAATTTCTCGCGCTCACATTCAAAAAGATATCGAAGCTGGAAAAGTTTTAGTGAACGGCAAGTCTGTCATAGTGACAAAACATGTTGTTCGCGTTGATGACAAAGTCACGTATGATTATGTAGAACCGAAAGACCCAGAGCCAAAAAATATTCCCATTCATACTATCTATAACAACCATGGATTGTTAATTATAGACAAACCACCTGGAATCGCTGTTCATCCAGGTAGTGGTTTTAGCGGCGACTCATTGACTCAGGGCTTGCTTTATCATTTCAAAGACGTAAAAGTCGTGGGTGAAGATGGTCGTCCTGGAATTGTCCATCGTTTAGATAAAGATACGAGTGGAGTGATGTTGGTCGCGCTAACTCAAGAGATGTACGATTTTCTTAAAGACACCTTTGCTGAACGAAAAGTCAAAAAAGAATATATTGCTCTGGTTCGCGGGCGCATGGAGAAACCTCATGGCGTTATCGAAACCCCAATTGGAAAGAGCAAACACGATTTTCGCAAATACACGACTGAGGATATGGTTGAAGCAAAGCCATCAAAGACCGAATATTGGGTTATGGAGCATTTGGGCGCTACGGGTAGCTACCTTGACGAATACACCCTAATTAGGGTACAATTGCACACAGGTAGAACACATCAGATACGTGTTCATTTTTCATCTCTAGACCATTCGTTATTAGGTGATCCGCTCTACGGAACTAAGAAGAATGGGGTCAAAGGTTTAAATCGCCAGTTTTTGCACGCCGCATCGATAGAGTTGCAGCTTCCAAACGGCGAATGGATCAAAGGTGAAAGTAAGCTTCCTGAAGATCTGCGAACAGTTCTGAAGAAGCTTGGTTCTAAAATCGTTAATAAACTCTAAATATTTCTATGCCAATCGTTAAACATGTAAGTGCTAGCCAGCTCAGAGAATTACCAGAATTCAAACCTGGATACACAGTTAAAGTCCACCAACGCATTAAAGAAGGTGGTAAAGAACGTGTTCAGATTTTTGAAGGCTTGGTGATTGCTCGTAAGGGCGGTGCTGGTGCTAATGCAACCTTCATGGTTCGTAAGATCGCCAGCGGTGTCGGAGTTGAACGTATTTATCCGCTTCATTCTCCAAACATCGTGAAGCTTGAGATTGTCAAAGCCAGCGATGTTCGTAAAGCCAAGCTTTACTACGTACGCGCTCGTCGTGATAACACTCCTCGCGCTAAGAAAGAACAGCGTAACAAGACAGCTAAAGCTGTAAAATAATTTTTGCGAAAAATAAAGGCAACCCAGAGATGGGTTGCTTTTTTGTGTTTCAAGGAGTATAATCAGCAAGGTTACGGACAAACATTTTAAGTGTCGGAGGACGAGATGCATCATTCTGTGGAAACACCAGAGGGTCACCGTGACGCTCGGTACTGGACTATTAGCGAGGTTGCGCAACGTCGAGTGATTAGTGGCCGCGTCGCCTGGTCTGAATCATCAATCTTGGACGTTCTCGAAGACGAACGGGTGAGCACCGTTCGGATTGTTGAGTCCGTCGCTCGAGG
>CAYOVR010000049.1:0-8858 GCA_964407465.1 uncultured Candidatus Saccharibacteria bacterium | reverse complement strand
AAAAAGTACCAAGAGGGAGCTTACTGTGCATAGTTTTATTTCCAAAAGCAAGCAAGCCAGTACCGACGATGCCACCCAAGACAAAAGCCACAAATAAACCGGCCCATATCGTCGGCCAAGTGAGAGCTACTCCCAAAAATATCATATATTTTACATCGCCAAAGCCAATCCACTTTCCTCTAGATAAATACCATAGTGCAAAGAAGAAAGCACAAGGAAACAAGGCCGCGGCAAGACCACCAACTGATAAACTCGACCAACTAAAAAACGAATTACCATAGCCGAAATCAAGAATAACATTTAACACGAACACAACAATTGAGGCGGGAAAAATAACTTTATCGAGAATAAGAAAGTGTTTTAAATCGATAACAAACACTGCAATCAGAACAGCAATGATAAGCCATACTCTTAGCAGTGATAAGTACTCGATAAAAACTCCTGGGTTTATGACATAAGCCGCAAGTGCGAACAGTGCCCCAGTAGCCAATTCAATAATAAAATATCTTGGTGATATTGGTGTGTGACAGCTACGACATTTTCCACGCAAAGCGACATACGACACAAGTGGAATTAACTCAATCGCAGTAAGTTTACTTTTACAAGTCGGACACGCGGAACGGCCGCCAAGAGATCGACGACGAGGTAACCGTAAAATTAGGACATTTAAAAAACTCCCAATTAGTGTCCCATATAAAAATGACAAACCGATCATTAAGGCCATTTATCTTCCCGCTCCTGTTAAAACCGTACTAATAGTTTTTAAAATTACCTCTGCATCAAGCAACACTGAACGATGCTTGACGTAATATAAATCGTACTGCAACTTAAGTTGTGTTTCTTCCACTGTCCCAGCATATACATGGAGCTGTGCCCATCCAGTTAAGCCTGGCTTAACGACATGACGCTCATCATAAAACGGGATTTGCTTACGAAGTTCTTCCACGATTGCGGGCAGTTCAGGACGTGGCCCCACCAAGCTCATGTCACCGCGAAGAATCATCAAGGATTGAGGAAGTTCGTCT
This sequence comes from uncultured Candidatus Saccharibacteria bacterium, assembly GCA_964407465.1. Classification (GTDB taxonomy): domain Bacteria; phylum Patescibacteriota; class Doudnabacteria; order UBA920; family UBA920; genus JADZEH01. The sequence goes on along the minus strand of CAYOVR010000049.1, from coordinate 7,833 downwards.
ATTCGTGAACGACGCAAAAATTTTCCCACCATGCCCGTAATTCGAGGATCGCCTTCTTGAGACCAAGTATCTTTTGAATCTTTACGCATCGTTCGATATTTGTAGATCTTGTATAGCTTACCATCTTTACCTATGCGGTTTTGGGAAAAGAATATAGACCCAGGTGAGTTCAATTTAATCATCGCCGCCACTACCGGAAAAGTTATCACAAGCGCCAGCATTCCAACTAATCCGAAGAGTATATCAATAAGACGCTTCACTAACTTATAAAATCTTTTCTCACTATAATGAACATTTTGTAAAAACCAGAGCTCATTTAAAGTCGGTAAATAAATACTTCGGAGTAACTCCTCATGAAACTGCTTGTGATCCAGTAAACGAATCCCTTTCATACGCAAATCATAGAGCGGTCTCCACATATCAGGCCTGTTATGAATTTGATCGGGAACAATCACCACGCTGTCTGTTAATAATTCCTGACTTCCGACGGATGATTCCGAGACATAGTCGACAAAGCGAAATCCTAAATAGCGGTTATTCTCGATAGTGTAACGTAAATCGATCAATTCATTATCCAAAGTCAGAATATATACTGGGGTTATAAATGAATTTCTCAGCAACAGTCTCAAGGCTAAGGACCAGAGCATTAAAAATGCAAAGGTAATGACCACATGCAACAACAAAAAACGTCGAGGTGTAAGAATTAAATTTGGCTGAACATAAAAATACACAATTGCGACGATACTGTTAGCCGCCATGCTAAATAACGTTGACTTAATAAGCAAAGGCAAACGACTAAAAGTTTGTTGCTCAAAAAAACGAAACACAAAGAAACTGACTAACCAGAAGATGTAAATGATGCTGAATGAGACTAAATGAGCAGTAATACTATCATTAGGCAAACCTTGCGGATATCTGATAATAATAGTTAACCATAAACTCGCGTACAGCAAAACAACAGTAGGGACAATAATCAACCAAAATTTGAGGACATTACTGGAAACAGTCATAGAGTCTCAGAGCTAATGCTTAATAAACTCATAATACATGGATTTTGGAAAAAAGCGATTTCCTATCGTGTTTACCAAGAAACCTAGAGGAATAAGCACGATCCACGCCGGGAAAAGCCATAGCCACGTACTAAAGACTAATTCTGGCTTGGTGTAAGTCTGAAGAGCAAATAGAATAGTGCCTAGACGAGAATCACTCCATCGACCAATGCCGAGTTGTGAATCAGAAGACTTAACGCGCGTAAATAAATAGTAGAGTAACGAGTGATCTATAAATCCCATACGCTTGTGTTTAGTCAAAGAAAGTTTTCGTGTTGAGAATAAATTTGCAATCTCCCCTACTTTAAAAATTCTAACATGATGTATTTCTTCAAAGTAACTTGGGCGAATTTTCAACAACCACTGTTCTGATTTTTCTGCTGGTACATTTATAACAAGTACACCACCTGGTTTTATGACACGCACAATCTCATTGGCCGATTTTTCTAAATCATCAACGTGCTCTAGAACGTCGATTGCGTAAAGACGATCAAAACTTTGGTCAGGAAAATCTAATAACTCAAGACTCATCACTCTAAACTCTACCGAAGGATGAAGCCGCTTTGCAGTCTCAATAGTTTCTTGATCCAGATCGATACCAACTACATCAGCTTTCCAACGCTTCTTCAGAACTTCAGCGTTACGTCCTTTACCACAACCAACTTCTAAAATCTGTAGCTTATTCACGCCATCCTCCTGAAAGAATTCTGTAACATGCGAAGGACAGCAAGTACCATTAAACCAACAAACCACATTGGCTTCAATAACTGAAACCACAGTGAACGAGAATGCTTAGCCATGTATCGAAAAAAGCCTTTGTGAGAATAGTAAATCATTTTGGCTTTCACTTGCTTAATCGCTTGACCATAATAATGAACAATCTTTGCCTGAGGAACAAACCAAATTTGCCAACCCGCTTGCTTAACTCGAAAACACAAATCCACTTCTTCAAACAGCATGAAAAATCGTTCGTCAAACACACCGACTTGATCAAAAACTTCTTTGCGAATTAACAAACATGCGCCTTCGGGCTGATCGACTTCTTGTGTTGATAGATGATCAAAATCACGCATCAAATAATCATTTTTATTTCCCGATTTTAAACCAAGCAACCCATAGACCATACCACTAATTGAAGGGAAACGACGACAAGACATCTGAACGGTACTATCCGCGTTGAGTAACTGAGGCGAAACAATCCCCGCTTGTGGATGTTGCTGGGCAAATGAGATCAACTCTTTAATCGAACCTGGTAAAACTTTTGTATCTGGATTTAGTAATAAATAGTAGTCACTATTTTGAGTTGTTAAAACTTGATTATTTGCCGCACCAAATCCTCGATTAGCTTTGTTGGCAATAAGCTTCACGCTTGGAAATTCCGTTTTTACCATCTCTGCCGAACCATCTTTTGAAGCATTATCGACAACAAAAACGAATGCCTGTTGCTCTACTTGTTTCAACTCGGCCAGCAAACTCAACAAGCAATCGCGAAGCAAATCTTTCGTATTCCAGCTGACAATAACAACGGTAAGAGTAATAAGTTATAAAGCTATTGGTGGAAACACAATCGGGAAAGCGATATCTTTAACAGAGTCTGCCTCTTTGACGGCTTGTAAAAATTTCTTAAAGACTAATGTTTCCGTATTAAGCGCGTAAGCTTTTTCTAGAGCAAATAACATTTGAGGTTTCGCATCTTGGAGCTGATAATATTTCCCAAGCAAAACCCAACTATGAAAATCGTTTGGATTCAATATGACTGCGCGACGCGAATGCGTAATCATAGTTGAATAATCTTCCAAGCGAAAATAATAATAAGCGAATACAGCTTCGTTGGTCGCGTAAAGAGGCTCCAGCTCAAAAGCTTTGTCCATAGTATCGTAAGCGGCACGCTTGTCCTGTTCATCACCAGTTTGATCATAAAGCATAAAGTGAACCACAACTTGGCGGCGTAACAAATCTGTCGATCGAGGATTAAGTGAAACCGTACGTTTCAAAAATTTACGAGTGGTCTCCGGGTCAAGCCTCAGCCGAACCCTAGCAGCAGCTCCATACTGCTGTGGTGAAGTCAATGACGGGTTTAAATACTTCACCCATTGGCTAAGACGAACTGTTCTAGTGTAATTCTTATTATTGTATGACGTAATAACCTGATAGGTTAGAATATCTGCGGCTAGAAAAGTTGCGCAGTACATAAACAAAACACAAGCAACAACCACACCGACAACTTTATATCGGGAATGTATCGCCAACTCACGAACTGTTTGTTCTTGAGAGGATAACACCGCAAGCGCACCAATTGTAAAAGCCATAAGCAACCACACCGCTACGGTCACGGGGTTAAAACTCCCCCCCGCAAGTACCGCAGCGAGCGAAGCAACCAAACCGATTATCACCGGATCAGAGTTTTTACGAAGCGTGCGCCAACCACGAAGTACACTGTACATAATAATCCCTATAAACGCAGCCAGAGCAGGCAAGCCAATCGAAGCACCAATATGCAAGAATATATTATGCGGATCATCAAATCTTTCGCTCAATACAAGAGCTTGATTCGCAAGAGAACGAAAACCCACTAGATAATTACCAGGCCCAGTACCAGTCCATGGCCACTCTTCCATTATCAGCACAGCATCGTTCCAGGCGAGCCAGCGAAACGAAGAGGTTTGATCAGAAAAGGACACTACTTCCCGAGCTGCGTCAGGACGATTTACAATATACAGCGTACTGAAAAAAGCAGCTGTGACTAATATAAATAATCCCAGGCCGATCATAATTTGAAGCTTACCTTTAAGATAAAACAGCAAAACACCAAAGACACCAATCCCAGCTAATACCCCAACTATTGCTCCACGACTACTAAAACCCATAATCGCCCAAACCATAAGGATAAGACTGAGCGCATAAGCGTATTTAACGCGTCGTGATTGAGCCAGAATCAAACACACACCAGTCAAAGGTAAAATACCAGCTAAAAACATGCTCGAAAAATTCGGATTCCCTAGAAAACTTGGAGCAAGAGAACGAACCTGCTGAGTAATCCCCGTATAATAACCTATTCCCTGCTGTTGGATAATCCCGTACACGGCTATTGCTACACCAACAATAGTTAGCGCTTTCAGTAAAAAAATGATTTTTTGCCGGTCAAGACTCAGTGTAAGGACAACAATCCACCCAACCCACAACGAACTAAATAACAATGAACTAGTAAAGCGACTATACCACCCGAACACGCTGATTAATGGACCAAAAGAAAAAATAGTTGAAATAAGAGTGAACAAAACATAGGCGCCTAGTAATATTGTCAAAATCTTTGATAACCTCCACTGCACAACAGCCCTACGAGAAATATAGACGAGAGCCAGCCCCAGACAAATCAGCCACACAAATAACTTTGGCGACTCTGAACCATCAGCCAAATAACTGAACATGGCCATAGGAACAAATACACTCGCAAAAAATACGACGCTAAAAAGGGGGTCATGGCGATACGGAAATCGTATACGACCCAATATCCTAGTAAAAAAAGAAGGGCGGGTTTCTGCCGCCTCCAAAATTTCGTTCATATTATTATTGTATCTGTTTATTTGGAGACCGTAAACTCGCTAACCCCTTTGGGCAAACTCTTGTACCCAGCCGGTAAACAAACGAACAAAGTATATTCATCAAATCTAAAATTCTCATATCCAATGCTTTGTGAGCACTGACCCCCACTAAATTCCACATTAGGCCATGGCTCAAAATAACTATCCATTAGTTCAGGTGTTTGAAATTCAAGAACACTTGGAAAACGATCGTAGTCACTATAAAAATAATCAATACCCTGCGCAATAGCTTCGGCATTGTTTACTATCACTTTACTTTGAGCCCTGGCTTTTCCAGAACTAATCCCAACCCAAATCATTAACAGCAAAAACAGAGCCAACACGACAACAACACTATTTTGTAAAATTTTATACTTGTCCATAGATGCTAATAAGGGTTCCGGGATGAACCACGGAACCCTTAACATAATTAGCGATACTTATTGAATACCACCCTGAGTCAAGGTATGGACACCAGCTGGTGTAATACCACCAGTCGTTGCACCTAAACAGAAAGTTAAAGCGTACGTACTATTGCTGCCCGAATAGTTATAATTATTTTCGGTAGAATTACATGGACTATCCTCAGGACCAGGGGCAACCGGAATTGAACCCAAGTAATTTGGTGATAGAGCTGCTAGCGAAGTTGGATATGCACTCGCGTCGTTAAAGTAAAGCTCTAACGCGCTTGCAATCTGACGAACGTCAGCCAAACGCTTCGCATCACGAGATTTCTGGCGAGCTGAATTCAGCGCCAATAAAACCACGGATGCAAGCAAACCGATAATAGCGATAACTACCAACAATTCAATAAGTGTAAAACCTTTTTGGTTTATTTTTCTAAACAATGTTTTCACCCCCAATCATAGTGAGAGGTTCTCATGGCAATACAATTGCCATAAATATTTAAACTGCTATAAGTATATCGGCTAATGCTTATTGGAGCAAACTTAGTTATCAACAAGCACTGAAAAAGAATTTTTTATGCCACAGTACTAGCTAAGTTGTAAATAGGTAACAGCACACCAGCGACCAAAATCCCTACGCCAATACCTAAAATTATCATGATAATTGGTTCAAGTAAGGTCGAAAGTACCGCAACCTTGTCATCAACTTCTTTTTCGTAATAATTCGCGAGCTTAGCTAAAATGTCATCCAGCTCAGCGCTTTGCTCACCAACACGAACCATCTGCGTTGTGATGTTGGGAAACTCTTTGTGTGTGGCCAATGCTTCACTGATGCTACTACCAGTACTAACCTTCGCCGCAACTTGGTTTAAAATATCTTTATAAACCACGTTGTTGATGACATCTCCGACAATCTGAATAGCTTTGATAATTGGAATGCCGCCAGTGATTAAGGTAGCTAAGTTACGAGAAAAACGAGCTAAATAAATATTATGGAAAATTACTCCGAATAAAGGTAGTTTAAATTTAATACCATCCCACTGCTTGCGGCCTCTAGGTGTATTAACATAGTAGCGAACTAACAATACCGCTCCTGCAACTAACAACAAGACTACCCACCAAAAACTCTCAAAGAAATCCGTAAATGAAATCAACAAACGACTCACGAAAGGAAGCTCCCCTCCTTGTTCCTTAAGCACACCGATAAGTTTAGGCATGACGAACTTGAACATCAAAACCCCCACCACAAGCAACGCTCCCAGAACAAAGACTGGATAGGTAAAAGCTTTTTTTACATTCGCACGCAAGTTATAATCTTTTTCTAACTGATCTGCTAAATAATTGAGCGACTTTGCTACTGAACCAGAAGCTTCACCAGCCCTAACCAAGCTCACGTACACGTTACCAAAGGCTTCGGGATGCTTCGATAAAGCCAACGAAAAACTTTCCCCATTTTCAACTGAGGTGGTCATATCGCGAATCACAATGTTAAGTTGCTTGCTATCAATTTGACTGTCTAAAATGCGAAGTGATTGTAGAATAGGGACACGGGCACCAATTAAAGTTGAAAGTTGACGAGAAAATAACACCAAGTCTTTTGAACTGATGTGTTTCGCAAACGGGTTTAAATGGGCGAAAGGATTCTCAAACTGCTGCTTCAAGCTGATAATGGTAAAACCATTTTCGGCAAGTAGCGCTTCTGCCTTTTCTTGGCTCAGCGCCACCACAAAGCCTTGTTTAATCTGTCCTTCGTTATTTTTAGCTGTGTAAAAAAACTTCATAGGAATAGTTAACTGTTATGACACCAATGACAAGAAGTATTCATTATCTAAGACAAAGTTTTGAGCAACTTCCATTTCCACAGTTCCCTGCTTAACCAGTGTCGCCAAAATTTTATCAAGCGGAACCATACCTTCATCCGCGCTCGTATGAATAATGTTGTTGATTTCGTATATCTTATTTTCACGAATTACATTTCTCACAGCATGGTTCACGACCATAACTTCATAGGCTGGAACGCGACCACCGCCTGTTTTAGGCAATAAACGCAAGGAAACCACACCCACAAGCACATTCGCTAACTGAGCACGCACCTGATTTTGCTGTTCCGCTGGGAACACGTCAACCACACGGTCAATGCTTTGAGCAGCGTCGTTTGTGTGCAAAGTCGCGAAAATCAAATGTCCTGTTTCAGCAAGCGTTAATGCCGCGGAAATGGACTCAAGGTCGCGAATTTCACCCACCAAAACTACATTAATGTCTTCACGTAAAGCGGCTTTAAGCGCTTGTGAGAAAGAAGGTGTATCTATATTAACTTCTCTTTGGCTAATGATAGATTTGTCTGGAGGGAAAATAAATTCCACCGGATCTTCAATCGTTAAAATGTGTTCGCGACGAGTGGTGTTAATCTGATTAATCATCGACGCTAACGCAGTGGTTTTTCCATGACCAGTTGGTCCGACCATCAAAACCAAACCTTGCTTGCGCTCAATAAACTTATTCAAGATAGGCGGCAATCCCAGTTCTTCTAAAGTACGAATCTTGTTTGGAATCAAACGGAAAGCCACGCCCGAAACTTTCTGTTGCTTATAAACGTTAACACGAAAACGAACGTTGTCTTTATAGGTGTAAGACAAATCAATATCAAGCTGTTTATCAAAAATTGCCTTTTGTTCAGGCTGAAGTAACACTCCAATCAAATCCGTAATTCGATCGTTGCTCAAAACTTCAAAATCTTCAAGTCTAACCAGCTCACTATCAACACGAAGCACTGGTGGTTGTCCGACTACTAAGTGC
>CAYOVR010000048.1:0-8872 GCA_964407465.1 uncultured Candidatus Saccharibacteria bacterium | reverse complement strand
AAATTCGCTAAGGCAGCTGAAAAGAATGGCATACGAGTAATAATTGCTGGAGCAGGTGGTTCAGCTCACTTACCTGGTATGGTAGCCTCCCTAACAAATCTTCCGGTTATCGGAGTTCCAATAAAAACTAAAAATTTAGATGGATTAGATTCTCTTCTATCAATCGTGCAAATGCCAAAAGGAATACCTGTAGCAACTGTCGGAATTAACAACGCCCATAACGCAGCTCTTCTGGCAATAAAAATACTTGGAATAAAAAAATAAGCCCTAATTGGCTTATGAAATAGAGAGACCGGGACCCGCGTGAGCAGATCCCGGTCTTATTGCGCGTTAGCGCTCTATGCTGGGAGTTAATAGTCCTCCCCCTCCTCGATCGGAACAACGACCATCACCTGTCCGCTCCTGAGGTGATATACACCTTCTCCCTTCTTCAGCGCGTTCTCGAACTCACCCGAGCTGAAACTTGAAAACTTCGGCGTGATCGGCAAGTCTTTCGTCGATTGCACAGGATGGCCTAGAAACTTCTCCTTGAGCCATGCACAGTTGAACATGACCGAGAAGACCAAAGTGCCAGAGACTAGAGGCGCAAACCATGCGGCGATGAGCTTGCCGACAGAAATTGTTTCGAGCCCCCTTTCGGCGCTTTCCAGAATCGGGAGAGCCACAAAGACCTCAACGATTAAGGTAACGACGAAGGTCAAGCTCAGCGAGAAGTCCACGTAGTTAGTCCTCTGAATGAGGGACAACCCGCCGACAACGAGTCCGACGGCGATCAGGGCCCAAAGTACCGTCAACAACATGGGTCTTCCTCCTGGTTCTGGATCGACAGTTCGACCCACGTCGTGATAGCATCCAACCTGCGCTGGACGGCGTGACGGCTAGGACCAACTCCCAACCGATAGGCGTACTGAGCCCTCTCATGACCGAGCAGGATACTCAGATGTGGCTCACCGTTAAGCGTGCCCTTGCCTTGAAGTTGATGATTGATGTCACCGTGAAGTAACTCGCGCGCCTCTTCCGAGCGAGGCACAAGGTGGAACATTACTCGATCCTCAGGATGAGGATGGTCAGCCCCCTCAGGAAGCCATTGGCCAGGCTGCAAGGCCACGACCTCGAAATGCTCAGTGCGCATAGACGTTCTTCTCCTCCGCAGAATTGTCAACATTATGGCATTTTTTCAGGTTTTTGTCAATATACCCATATAATCATTGATATTCTTCATAAAACTAGCTATAATCAAGTTTCGCGGTCATTTCATGCCTTATGGAGGACTCAATGGCGCAACCCGCCAAAAAACCACAGCCCAACTCGCTGAGCGAGATTCTTGGCCTCGCTCAATTCCTTTTCGGGGTCGAACGCATTAACGACGTACCTCGAACGATCAACGAGTGGAAAAGAATAATCGACTTTAGCGCGAACTATTGTCGAAAAAACTTTCCCCTTCCGGGAATTTGGTTACCAAAAAACCCAGGTTTCTGGGCCAAGTTCCACGAACTTCGCAACCAGGGAAGTTCACAGAAGTTGCTTCTCGACCCTGGCTCACCGCCGGACGCCAGCGAAGTGGAGTTCATCACCCGACTCTCCAGCACCTACGCTCTTCTGCGCTTAGCGCAAAGCGTTGGGAACGATGATGTCGACGTGTCGCAACCACCCATCGTCCCTCGAGTTGGAGAGATCAGCCTTCTCCGCAACGTCATCAAGACGGGAGAGCTCATCAACGCTCTCGATCTTCACAAGCATGGGAACGCTGTCGTGTTCCAGAATGAAAAGTGGCAGATCGTTCAGCAACCAGTCTAGCAAGACCAAGGCCCTCGACCCGGACTTCCCGGCATCGCCCTTGGCCCCTCAAGGCACCCTCACCGGTGCCGTTTTTTTTAACAAAAATTTATGTTAAACTTAGCAAACCTATGTCCAATTTTTCATGGCAAACTCTCCCTAAACCGATAGTCGCTTTCGCTCCCATGAGCGGCGTCTCTGATATTGCCATGCGCAGCATCGCTCGTCGTTGGGGTAGCGATATCACCTTCTCCGAGTTCATTTCCACAGATGCGTTACATTTTAAAGTCGCACACCACCTCGGCCTTGGCCAACCAAAAGGCATCCACATTTCCACAGAAGATATTTTGCGCACACTCGAAGACAAAGCCTATTGGGAAGATGATAAATCATTTGTCCTCGCTAAGTTCATCGAAGAAGAACGACCGTTCATCATTCAAGTTTTTGGAAACGAGCCCGAACATTTTAACACCACAGTTACCGTTCTCAATCACCTCTTTAAACCAGATGGTTTTGATATTAACTTCGGCTGCCCAGCTCGAAGCGTTATTCACAACGGTGCTGGTAGTTGTTTGTTTCTACAACCAGAACTTGCTCGTACAATTATCGAAACTGTAAAAGCAGCATGCGATCCCCTTCCGGTGTCAATCAAACTCCGTGCTTCATACAAGCACGTGCCAGCTTTAGAATTTTTACAAGCCATCGATGGCGCACCATTCGAAAACGTCACACTACATATGCGCACTTACGATCAAGTTCATCATGGCGAACCTAACTGGGATTCAGGAAAAGAACTTAAGCAATATTTAGCAACAAAAGGTATTCCCTTAATCGTAAACGGTGGTATTGCTTCAGGAGAAGACGCAGTTAAAGTCCTCGAATACACTGGCGCAGATGGTGTCATGGTCGCTCAAGCCTCACTTGGCAATCCATTTATCTTCAGCGAAATTAAAGCAGCTATTGCGGGCAAAACTTTTAAACCAGTCAGCTTAGACCAACGAATCGAGACAGTTTTAGCCCAAACCCGCATCATGTTGGAGCATAAGGGTCCTCGGGGTATAATAGAGATGCGCAAACATTTTCTCTGGTATTTCAAGGGTTTTCCTAATGCCGCTGAATTAAGAGGCCTCCTCTCTAAAGTTGAGACCATGGAGCAATTAGAAGCCGCTCTTGCCACATTACATCATCAAACTCAAACAGAACCAACCACTGCCTAATCCTCATGGAAACACAAAGATCACCAATTCTAGATCGACTCCCTCCCCAAAACCTTGAAGCCGAGAGCTCTGTGCTCGGCGCTCTTATGCTGGACAAAGATGGGATCATCAAAATTGCCGACATCGTTATCCCAGATGATTTTTACGACAACAGTCACAGACAAATTTACGAAACAATTTTAACACTCTTTGAAAAAAATACGTCAATCGATATTTTAACTGTTTCCAATAATTTAGAAGAACGAAAAATTCTTGATCGCATTGGTGGTTCAAGCTATTTAACCCAACTTGTAAACTTGGTGCCAAGCGCAGCCAACATTGTTTACTACGCCAACATTGTTCGTAAAAAAGGAACACTCCGTCGTTTGATCCAAGCTTCAGGAGACATCACCACTATCGCCTATTCTGAAGAAGGCGAAGTTGAAGATGTACTTGATCGCGCTGAAAAAAGACTCTACGACGTCTCACAAAAGCATTTGAAACAGAACTTCATCGCTGTTAACACAGTTCTTCACGAAACCTTTGAACGTATTGATCAATTGCATCGGGACAAAGGTGCTCTGCGTGGTTTAGCATCTGGATATATTGATTTAGACAAACTCCTTGGTGGCTTACAAAAATCCGATTTGATCATCCTCGCTGCTCGTCCATCCATGGGTAAAACTGCTTTTGCACTCGACATGATTCGCAACGTCTCCGTGAACTTCAAAATTCCTACTGGAATCTTCTCTTTGGAAATGAGTAAAGATCAACTTGTTGATCGTCTGTTAGCATCTCAGTCTGGAGTCGACCTTTGGAAAATCCGTACCGGTAACTTAACTGATGACGACTTCACTCGTCTCGAACACGGTATGGGACAACTGGCTGAAGCGCCAATCTATATTGATGACGCTGCTGGTAGCAACATCATGGAAGTCCGTACTAAAGCTCGTAGACTCCAATCTGAACACGGGGTTGGCTTAATCGTTATCGACTACTTGCAACTTATGTCTGGTCGCACTAACAGCGACAACCGCGTGCAGGAAGTTAGCGAAATTTCACGTAGCTTAAAGATCTTAGCTCGTGAATTAAACGTCCCGGTTATTGCTCTGTCACAGCTTTCACGTAACTTAGAAAATCGTCCTGACAAAATTCCACAACTTTCGGATTTGCGTGAATCAGGAAGCATCGAACAAGATGCTGACGTTGTTATGTTCATCTATCGTGAAGACATGTACAAAGGTAAAGAATCAAGCCGACCTAACATCGCTGAAATTCATATCAAAAAACATCGTAACGGACCAACTGGCCAAGTCGATCTGTTCTTTGATGCCGCTCATACTAGCTTCAAAAATCTCGACCAAAGTTTCGACACACGACCACAAGTCGTCATGCAAGCTCTTGAAAGCAACGAAGACACTATCGATTAACCAAAAATGACAAGATTACCAGTTTCACTTGAACGTGCTATTCACGAATTTTCTAAACTCCCAGGCATTGGGCCAAAGTCGGCCCAACGTCTGGCTTTGTATTTACTTAAAAGAGATTCAATCGATTTGAATAATCTTTCCGGCGCAATCAGCAATCTCAAAGAAGGCGTGACGTATTGCTCGACGTGCCACAACATGGCCGATGCTGACCCATGCAGCGTTTGCTCTGATCAAAACCGCGACCACACCGTAATCGCTGTTGTCGAAGAACCATTAGACGCATTAGCGCTCGACAAGACTGGTCAGTTCAAAGGCGTCTTTCACGTCTTAGGCGGGGTTTTAAACCCTATGGAGGGCATTGGCGCCGACCAACTTAATATAGACTCACTACACGACCGTATTGCCAAGCAAGGCGTAACCGAGGTTATTATCGCGACCAATCCCACGCTTGAAGGTGAAACTACAGCGATGCACTTAGCCCGCAACATCAAAGATACCGGCGTAAAAGTCACCCGAATCGCCCGAGGCTTGCCGATGGGTGGCGATCTTGAGTACGCCGACGAGATTACACTTTCAAGAGCTCTGGAAGGAAGACGAGAATTTTAAAACCCCGCAACGAGTGCGGGGTTTTTGATATCTGAAAAAACTATTTTAACTCAGTAGTCGTCAGGTTAAGAATCAAAGTCTTTTGACCACGCGTCACTGTAAACGCCACGATATCACCAACTCGATAATTTTCTAAAACTTCTTCGAAGATCACATCGTTTTTTATAGCCACATCACCAACTGAAGTGATAATGTCACCAGCTTGCATTCCAACTTTATCAGCTGGAGTATCATCGCCTACGCGCACAACCCGCACGCCTTCTGGTATGCCAAGAAGTTTACTACGAACCAAAGAAATTGTGTCGTAAGCAAAACCGTAATTAGGTCGCTTTAGCTGATCTCCTAAATACAAACTGATAGCTCGCTTGATGACATCGCTACCAATTATTTTTGAGCCATTCCACATTCCCACAACATCACCTGAGAGATTCACCGCAGCAGCTCCATTTACATGTCCAGAAAATTGTTCAACACCAAATCCTCGCGACGGTATGTTTGCTTCAAAAATTTGTTCAAATGCGTCACTCTGGACCAATATTACCGAAAGAGGTGTTGCAATTGGACTAAAGTCTTTCAAAGTTTGTTCGATTAAAACAATACGCTGACCAACACTGACTTCTTTAGAGCTTCCAAATCCAGCAACAGGAATGTTAGTCACGTCAGCTTTAAAGAAAACTAAGTTAGTTGAAGGATCAATAATTCGCTCACTGATTGGAGCAATCCGACCATCATCCAACACAATTGCAAAAGTCGCTTCGGTCATCGCAAAAGTATTTACAACCGTGACAAAACTACCGTCAGCCGCAATATTGACGGCGTTACCTGTACGCACGGTCTGACCGTTAGTCACTGCGACCACCGCGGCAAGCTTCGCTTTGGCATTATTAATCGCATCTATGACATCCGTACCGTCGTCTGCTCGTACAACTTCGCGGCGCGTAATCACAATCGGTGCATCCGGATTGAGGAAGTCGAATCTAGCCAATTGCGGAATTTGCGATATTTTCGCTCGTATAAAGCCTCCAACAAAAACATTGATAATGAGAGCGAATAGAGTGGCAAGGAGAATGATAATCGCGATGGTACTTTTTTTCATAGAAAGGGTTTAAGAAATAATGCTCAAAGGAGTGGTTAATAAAACGAGGGCGATAAATACAGCACTCAAACCTAACTGAAACTGAATCTTCCTAGTATTAATTTGATTGAACAAATAGTAGTAATATAGAGACCAAATTGCATAAAAAATAACAAACAGTATGAACCCGTGCACGGAATAATGTAGTGGTAAGAAGGACAACGCCCAGAACAACTCAGCCATACACATTCCAATTATCACCGAACCCAGCCACTTACTCCGCAGTCCATGCGGCGTTAACTCATAAGTCGCGCGGCACAAGAGCACGGTAATTATAAAAGCGATAACAACATACCAACTACCAATACGAGCAAAGTACTGTGATAGTGCACCTAATAACATAAACAAACCAAAAGCTGAAATAACTAGTTCATTGAAAAGTAATTGCTCACCTGTATTCCCTACCGTGACCTCAAAATAATATAGCACCGGAAGTCCTATCACTAAAAAGACAATCCGTAGAACACTATTAGGAATGATGAAGAATAAACCAATCCAAGCAGCAAAGACAAGAACCGTGCGCAACACCACCCACCACTGCACTTTTCCTTTTTCGCGCATATACAAAGCGGTGTAACCGCCAACAGCTAAAATAAATATAGCGACCGCGGGAATTAATATACGGAACACTGGATCTGGTGACGCTAAAAACTGCAGAGCTGCTGCAAGCCCAATACTGATTAAAGCACTAATTGTTTTGTGATGTCTTGTGAGCATATAGAATAACTAACAACGTTCCAGTGATTAAAACTAGGATGGCGCTGACTCCGGCATTCGCCCGAAAAGTTCCCCAAAACACAGAGTCAATTCGCAAAAACTCCAATAAAAACCTAACTGTATTATATAGCAAGACATACCACAAGAAAAGACGTCCCGGGCGAGCACTTCGATCTACAAATTTGTACAAAAACAACAAGATTAAGCCGTTTGCGAGTGCTTCGTATAAAAAGAGAGGGTGAAAATATTCTTGTACAAAAAAACCAGGGCTGCGGAACTGCTCGGGGACAAACATCTTCCACGGAAGATTGGTTGGGTAACCAAATAATTCATAGTTAAAAAAATTACCGAAACGTCCGATAATTTGGCCTGCTAAAACGCTAGGAACAAGCCAATCTAGAATACTTCCCAAACTTCGAAGGCGTTCCGACTTAGAATACTGCTTTGCGACAAGAATCATCAAACCAATAAACCCTCCGATAAGTGCACCGTAAATGCTTAATCCACCGTGCCAAACTTGAAATACTTCGAAGATGTTAGAGCGATAGTAGTTAAAATCCGAAATAATATGATAAGCTCGTGCGCCTAAAAACCCCGAGATAGCAACCCAAAACAAAATTAGATCAGCGTTCTGAGTTGAAAGATTAAATCGCGGTCTACGTTGCTGTGCGATCATGTAACCAACAATAACAGCGAGCGCCATGCACAAGCCATACCACCTTAATGACCATGAACCGATACTTAACTCCTGAGAGATAATGAAATCTCCAGCGAAAACTTTCGACAATAAAAAAATACCTATAGCAACCAGCACTATCACAACAATTAGATATTTTTTTTGCATTTTATTTTAAAACAAGACAGCTTGATGCGTGACACCTTCGCGAGAGACAGGTTCCGCCAAAGAAAGCTTAACCTCTTTGACAGCAAAGTAATCGCGATAAATAATTTTTTGATTCTTCAAAGCATATTCATAAACCAGACGAGTAATTTTTACATCATCCTGACAATACTTCTTAAGTAAATCCATACGACCATTACGGTAATAGAGAACAGCTTCTTTGCCATCACCAGATTTTCCTGTACCAAGAGTGGCTTGAGCAACCGCTTCTAACTTCACTCGATGACCGATAACTTTGTTTATCTCTTCCAAGATATCATAATAAGGAATTTCAGAAAGATTAAAGTTCATGTAAGGCTGGAGAACTTCAAAATCAAAATCTTTGATGTTAAACCCGATGATCTGATCTGCAGTTTGTAAAATTGGTGCGAGCTTTGGTAGCTCAGCTTCTTCGTACATTGTGTAACGATCAGTTGTGTAATCGTAAATACCGCAAAGTGATACTTTTAAGAGATGATTCTTTCCCCGGCCACCGACATCCTGAAACAGATTCTGAGTTTCTAAATCGAGTACTATCTTTTTGAGCATTTTGTTTTTTTAATTCCTCTATAAGTATACACTATCAGCCCCGGGTGGTTTACACTCTCGAATAATTTGGCTTATTTAAGGGGAATTGCGATATATTGACTAAGTTTTTTGTGGTCAAGGCTTGACCAAAAGAGTATAAGTCGCTATAATGCGCACAGTAGTTTTCAAGGTCGGATACAGCAGGAGGGAAGGCCGATGAACACGAAGAACTCGCTCCCCAGTCGCTCGTCTCGGGCGGCGCCCCCCGACAATGTCGGACATTCGCCGCACGCGTCGGCCGTGAACCACATGAAGAGTTATGGCAAGGCCGACGGCGTCGACAAGAAGAACAGTGACGACCTTTCGACCGCCTCGACGGACACGTCGCCGGCGTCGAACGACGGGCGTCGGTAGCACCACTACCGGCACCCCGAACTCGGCTGAGGACCGGGGACGTCGAGAGCGGCGCATCGTGCGCTCGTCCGCGCTAGCGGCGCCCCTGGTACAGCCGAGTCTGACCCACTTGGCCGACGTCGGATGCTGACGCGTCTGTCGAGCCCGGGTCTAGCCGACTCTGCACCGCTCATCGCGAGCGGATCGCAGA
>CAYOVR010000047.1:0-9349 GCA_964407465.1 uncultured Candidatus Saccharibacteria bacterium | reverse complement strand
AACGAGCATCAGATGATTGTCTGTTCCACCAGAAACGACTCTATACCCACGCTTTTGCAAAGCTGCGGCCATGGCTTGAGCATTTTTGATAACACGCTGTGAGTAATCTTGAAACTCTGGTTTTAACGCTTCTGCGAACGCCACAGCCTTAGCGGCGTTGATGTGATCGTGCGGACCACCTTGCACACCTGGAAACACCGCTTTATCAATCGCAGATGCAAACTTTTCTTTACACATAATTATGGCTCCACGAGGACCACGCAAAGTTTTATGAGTTGTTGTCGCAACTACATCAAAGTACGGCACAGGGCTTTCTAATTGCTTTCCCGCAATTAAACCAGCCACATGAGCAATGTCCGCGAAAGTATACGCACCAACTTTGTCCGCAATTTCTTTGAAACGTTTCCAGTCTAAACTTCGACTATACGCCGAGAAACCAGCGATAATCATTTTTGGTTTTTCGCGAAGCGCAATCGCTTCAACTTCATCCATATCAATCAACTCTGTTTCTTTGTTAACGTGATACGGAATAATTTTGTAGAGCTTACCTGAAAAATTTAAAGGATGTCCGTGTGACAAGTGACCGCCTTGATCTAACGAAAAACCAAGCACGGTATCCCCTGGCTGAAGAAGCGCCATGTAGACCGCGAGATTAGCCGGACTACCAGACAGCGGTTGAACATTAACGTGCTCTGCATCAAACAATTCTTTAGCACGATCAATCGCCAAGGTTTCAACTTCATCAATAACTTCGTTGCCACCATAATATCGCTTACCAGGATAACCTTCAGAATATTTGTTCGTTAAAATACTTCCCATAGCTTCAAGCACGGCTGGCGAAACATAATTTTCTGAGGCGATAAGTTCAATACCCTCTTTCTGGCGCAAAGATTCTTTTTCAATAGCCCCAAAAACTTGTGGATCTGATTGTGGAATGTATGTATATTTCATAGATAAAAATTACTGGTAAAAATCGTGTTTCTACAAATTACCAGTCTAAATCACAGTATTTGATTGCATAACGTATCTTGTTCATCTCGTTTAGATTAGCATATACAGTAAGCTGAAGAAACCTGCCAGAATAAAGAGGGCTAAAAAGCTGCCGGTCATGGCAAAGACTATCACTCCAAGAAGCACCGCTAAAAGTTTGCCGATGGCCAAACTTTGTTCAAAAAATACAACGTAAGGCATGATGTGCGAACTTTCCGCACGTTCGTAAGTTACAGTTGATAGCGGGATAAAGACCATTTCCTTACCAACTCGCGAGACACTATCAATCGCAAACAGTGTGTAAAAAGTGTTAGCCACAATACGACCAATCCAAGTTATAAAATACAAGACCGCGCCAAAACGAAGTAACAAAACCTTACTTTTCGAACTATCAGTTAACTGGCCAATGTATAAACCGATAACCATGGCCACAAACGCGGCTAAAGTAGCCAAGATACCAGTATCTTCATAATTCTTAACAACGATGAAAATAAAGATTGGCCAGACTGTGAGAACTAGTAATTCTTCTCCGAAACCCAAGTAACCCAAAAACTTTTTCGGGAGTTTTCGATAGAGCATCAAAGTATCCCTAAACTTGTAAACTTTGGGTATGAAAATTTCCTTAGTTGTAAACAAAGGAATAAACGAGCAGAAATAAACTGCAGAAGCAACCACGAAAGTAATTCTCACGCCAAATTGTTCAGAAATTAATCCACCCAAATATGGCCCTAGAACAAATGAGAGATTGATAATCTGATGCAACAAACTAAACTCTCTACCCTGCTGACCTTGATTTGCAAACCGGGCAATGATCGCGTGGAAAGCTGGCCAGTATAAACTTTTTTGCAGAGCGAAAGCAAGTGGTGCAAAGAAAACTAAGATCATATTTTGCTGCGACCCAAAAAGTAAGCCCCAGTACAAAATTTGGAAAGGAATGCTAAAGAATATCGCGTGCTCATAACCGTATCGATTTGCAATCTTTGCTCCTAATGGAATCAGAAGAATATAAAAGACATAGACAGCTCCCATGAACAACAAAACTTCGTTGATGGAAAAGCCAAGAACGCTGTACAAAAAAATCGGCTCAAACAACATCACTACTGCCATTGCAATATCTGCAATCGCACTTGATGCGTAAAGTTCGGCCATTTGCCGACGGATATGGTTTGTGAAGTAGTGAGGAAGACGAAGCGCGTGGAAAATCATTTTTGTTTCAAGTGATCAAGTTTTTGTGCTTATCTATAGTATAACAGCTCTTTGTCGACTTCCCTATCTTGACATTACCCTCTAAATATAGCAGGCTAAAAGTAGCAAGGAGGTATCGGCATGGACCCGATCACTGAGGATCAGCTGATTGATTTGGACAGACTCGTTCGCAGGTACGAATTCCGCAAGGAATTCGGACTGAAGTCGCCAGAAGAGCTCGAACAAGAATGGAGAGCCGTTCTAAACGTAGCCATGACACTGGCACGAGATCTGCACGCTAGCCTCATTGAAGTGCTGGGCCTCGCTCGCCTCACATATTGGGAGCGAAAGGCTGCAGCAAAAAGCGACAGTGTGTGACTGTCGCTTTTTTCTATACCACTATATTTACTAATTTATTTTTAATGACGATAACGCGCTTGGGCTTGGCTCCTGCTAAGGCAACTTTTATCTTTTCTGAGTTAAGAGCTTGTTTTTCAATGTCTTTTTCTGATGTGCCTGATTCGACATTAAACTTATCGCGTACTTTACCATTCACTTGAACCACGATTTCCGTAGTCGATTCAACAAGCTTAGTTAAATCGGCTTTTGGCCAAGTGCTTTGCTGAACTGATTTCTTGCTACCAAGTAATTCGCTCAATTCTTCGGAGATGTGTGGGGCAAACGGATACAAGACTTGGAGAAAAGTTTGCATCAATTTTGTGTCAATCTGCTCATCTTTTGTTTCATTCATAAACTGCATAAAACTTGAGACGGCAGTGTTGAATCTAAAATTCTCGATATCTTCGCTAACCTTTTTAATAAGTTTATGAAGAGCGGCTTCAGCTTGCTTAGAAGATTTGGCAGAAGACTTATTTTTAGCAACGTTCTCACCCATCAACCATACGCGTTCTAAAAAGCGCCTAACACCAATAATACCTTGTTCATTCCATGATACCTGGGCCTCATGAGGACCTAAGAACATTTCGTACATGCGAAGCGTATCAGCACCATGTTTAGCAATGATATCATCAGGGTTTACAACGTTGCCCTTGCTCTTGCTCATCTTGTCGCCATCATGAGCCAAAATAATTCCGTGGGGCACACGTTTTTTGTAAGGCTCTTTCACAGGGACTAATTTTTGATCGTACAAAAACAAATTCCAAAAACGAGAGTATAACAAATGAAGAGTAGTGTGTTCCATACCACCGAAGTATGTATCAACTGGTAACCAATACTTCAAAGCGTCTTTCGCTGCAAACTCTTTCTTGTTTTTTGAATCCGTGTAGCGCAAGTAATACCAAGAGCTCCCTGCCCACTGGGGCATGGTGTTGGTTTCGCGTTTTGCCGGTCCTTTACATGTTGGACATTTCACGTTCACCCATGCTTCAATAGCAGCTAACGGTGATTCGCCTGTTCCGGTTGGTTCATATTTTTTTACTTTTGGGAGTAATACCGGCAAATCTTTGTCTGGCACAGCAACGATTCCACATTTAGCACAATGAATGACTGGAATCGGTTCGCCCCAATAGCGTTGGCGAGAAAAAACCCAATCGCGAAGTTTGTAGTGAACTTTTGGCTTACCAAAATCTTTGGCCATGACTGTGAGTAGATCATTCGCTTTTTTACCGTTGTACTTTGAAGAAGAGTTAACTAAAATACCATCTTTGATAACTTCTACTACTGGCAATTTGAAAGTTGTAGCAAAATCTAAATCGCGATCGTCATGAGCTGGAACAGCCATAATCGCACCGGTACCATAATTGCCCAAAACATAATCGGCAACCCAAATTGGAACTTGCTTCTTCGTTGCCGGGTTCTCAGCAGTCAATCCAGTATCAACACCGGTTTTGTCTTTCTTCTCAGTAGTACGATCCTGCTCGTCTTTAGTTAATGCTTTATTAATGTATGTCCTAACTTGTTTTGGAGCATCCCAACCTTCTGTAATCCACTGCTCTGCAAGCTCAGGAGAAACAACCAAAAATGTGGCACCAAAAATAGTATCAGGGCGCGTAGTGAAAACGGTTATACCCTGCTTAGAAATTTCTGCGGGGAATGTAATTTCAGCACCGGTTGATTTACCAATCCAGTATTCCTGCTGGAGCTTTACTTGCTCTGGCCATTCCGCTAAATCATTTTTCAAACCATCGAGTAACTTATCGGCATACGCGGTAATTTTCAAATACCACTGACGCAAATTTTTCTTTTCTACAACTGAGCCACATCGATCACACTTGCCATCGATAACTTCTTCATTAGCTAAACCGGTTTTGTCTTTCGGACACCAATTGATCATACCGGTTGCTTCGTACGCTAACCCAGCTTTAAAAAATTGCAAGAACAACCACTGGGTCCATTTGTAGTATTCAGGATCGGTCGTATTAATCTCGCGTGACCAATCCAAACTTAATCCCCAACTCTGTGTTTGACGTTTAGCATTTTTGATATTAGCCGCCGTTGAAATAGCTGGCTGGACACCAGTTTTGATAGCAAAGTTTTCTGCAGGTAATCCAAAAGCGTCCCAACCCATTGGGTACAATACTTCATGACCGGTAAGTCTTTGATAACGGGCATAGGTATCGGAAGCAATGTATGGACGCAAATGACCAGCATGAAGACCTACTCCAGATGGATAAGGGAATTCAAACAACACATACTTCTTTGGCTTCTTAGAACCATTCTTGGCTAAGAACGTTTTGTGCGTCTGCCAATACTTCTGCCACTTGGCTTCAATTTTTTTCGGATTGTATTTAGTCATGATTATAGCTCTAGTTTAAACAATTGCTTTGCGTTTTCTGTAGTCTTGGTTTCTACTTCTTCAAAAGAAACGTTTTTCCATTCAGCGATTTTTTCTGCGACATACTTTACATTGAGCGGCTCGTTTCTCTTGCCACGAAGCGGCACTGGGGACAAATACGGACAATCGGTTTCGAGAATAATACTATCTAACGAAATATTTCTAACCACGTCTTCGCTTGTCCCGGTTTTATCAAACGTAATGATGCCGTTAAGACCTAGACAGCCACCGAGTTTAACAAACTTCTTTGCAACTTCTAGCGT
The DNA here is from genome assembly GCA_964407465.1 of uncultured Candidatus Saccharibacteria bacterium. Lineage (GTDB taxonomy): Bacteria > Patescibacteriota > Doudnabacteria > UBA920 > UBA920 > JADZEH01. The sequence continues at coordinate 4,117 of CAYOVR010000047.1, read as the reverse complement.
CCCTGTAAAGCAATGAACTTCAAATCGTAACTGAGAGTTTTGTTGTTTAACCTCAGTTAAAATCGCAACAAGATCTTCGTAAGCATCAACAGTCCCAGAACTTGGTCGACAATGCACCACAAGCGCTTTATCAAGCTCTAAAGCCAGTTTAATCTGCTGATCAAAAGCTGCTCGCTGTTGTTCTTTAATCTTAGCAATATCAGACCCTTCTTCAAAACGAAAGTAATCCAAACCACATTCCCCTATACCAACGACACGAGGATTCTGTGCTAGAGCTTTGTAAGCATCATAATCAAAATCTTCTTGTCTGGTTTCAAAATGACTTTCCTCTTCATCAAGTGTATGTTTGAAAGTATGTTCAGGATGAAGTCCTACAACAGCATACACTCGTTCCGGGTACTTCTCGAGCATCTTCACGGCTTCTGTGCTCGTATCAATCTGAGAACCGACATTGACAACAATCATGCTCGCGTCTAAAGCGCGCTGCATCACCTCATCAGCTTCATCTTTGAAACCACTAAATTGTACGTGCGCATGGGTATCAATCAACATTTTCTATACGTGGGAATAAAGGTTCAGCTTTGACAATTTTGTCGGCAGTCACAGCAGCCAAGATTTTCTGAGAAGTTTCTGGCATAAATGGTGCGAGACTTTTGGCGATAATTTCTACAACGTCGATAACTTGTTTGGAAACTTCAGTGAACTTTGGTAAATCAGTCTTAGCTAATTCCCAAAGCTTGTTTTCGTCTACGGTTTTGTTGGCCCAAGCTACATACTGCCAAATCATCGCTAAAGCTTCGTGGAATTTATACTGCTCTATTAAGGGACTGATTTCATCACCCGGCGCGGTAAAACCTTTAGTGCCCTCTGGAAATACACCATCAAGGTTCTTTTCTACTAAAGTTGTAATACGGCTAACTAAATTTCCTAAGCCATTTGCAAGATCCCCTTCGTAACGAGCACGTAGCTTTTCTTCGCTAACGTCACCGTCTTGTCCAAAAGGAACTTCACGTAACAAGAAATAACGAACCGCATCGACACCATATTTTTCAGATAGCTCAACTGGATCAAGAACATTTCCTAAAGTCTTAGACATCTTTTGTCCATCGACAGTAAAGAAACCATGAGCGTAAACACTCTTCGGAACTTCTTCACCGATCGCGAGTAATAACGCGGGCCAAATAATACAATGGAACTTGATAATATCTTTTCCAACCAAATGCACGTTGACCGGCCAGTACTTTTTGAATTTACTTTCATCAGTGCCATAACCAATTGCCGAACAATAGTTGAATAGCTCATCGAGCCACACGTAGATTGTCTGACTCTCATCCCAAGGTAAAGGAATCGCAAACTTCGCTGTTTGACGAGATATTGCAATGTCTTCGAGTCCCTGACTAATAAAAGAAAGAACTTCAGCCTTACGTTCAACTGGCAAAATATTTAGCTCACCTGAATTGATTTTTTCGGTTAGAATCTCTCCGTACTCTGAAAGTTTGAAAAACCAATTTTTTTCTTTTACAGTTTCTGGTTTTTTATTATGGAGTGGACACAAACCATCTACTAATTCAGATTCAGTTTTAAATGATTCACAGCCAACACAATAAAGACCTTCGTACTCACCTTCGTAAATCTTTCCGGATTCTTTGAGCTTATTAAAAAATTTGATAACCGCCTCTGTGTGACGGGGTTCAGTGGTGCGAATGAAATCATCGTAACTGATATTAAGTTTTTTCCAAGCGTCGACAAATTGCACCGAAGTCTCGTCGACAAAAGCTTGTGGTTCTAAACCAGCAGCCTCTGCTGACTCAGCAATTTTTGTACCGTGTTCTGCCACGCCCGCGAGAAACCATGTGTCAATATTTTTGGCGCGATTAAAACGAGCCAAAACATCGGCAGCGATTGTAGTGTATGCGGAGCCAACATGTGGTTTGGCATTGGCGTAATAAATAGGCGTAGTGATGTAAAATTTGTCCATAATTTCTTGAGAAAAACTGAATAAAGTCTTTATAGTATAACGTTTTCGGCGTATTTAAGCAAAAGAAAAGCGTTCCCACGGGGGAACGCTGAGAGGGACGCCGACCCTGCGCTAGGCGCTAGGAACGACGCTTGGAAGTGATTGGCCGAACCACAGGGGTTCTCCGAAGGCGCAGCTGCTCGAACTTGGCGCTTTGCACATCGAGAGCGATAACGTAATACTTCTCGATCGTCGAGAGGTAAACGTTTCTAGTGTGTCGATGGTCTTTGTACTTACTGTTGACCATCCGAATCGCTCTTTCGAACCCGGCGATGAGCGTATAGTGCTCACACAGAGCATCAACGGCGTCGGGGGGAGCATCTACCTGAATCATCCGCGCTAGCGGATCATCATGATACTGACTGTTCAGTTCATGAGCTTCGCGATTATTCTTCGGAGTCAAGAGGTGCGAAGACGCACCAGGTTGAGACAAGAGCAGTTTCATCATTTCGATGACGGTTTCATCGATATATCTACCGCCCAGGTCGATCAGTGCATTCAAAGGCGTACGATGATCCTTGTCTCGCCAGGAAAGATCGAAGTGTTCGTACTTGGGAATGGCTCCAGAGGCCTCTTCCTCCGGTGTCAGGTCCCCCAACTTCAGGCACTTCGCCAACTTCCGAGGCTTGGCCTTATCGCAGGCACTAAACAGATAGCGCTTCCACCACTCTTGAGTATGCCAGTTCTTGTAGAAACGGATACCCCAGAAAGCGCCCGCAGTCACACCAACGACGAAACCGGCTGTAAGCAACACCCATGCAGTCCAGGAATCAAACATGGCCCCATCTCCTCCGTCCAGATTATGTCCGCCTTATTCCACAAATTCAGCGACGAACAATATCGTATAGTACGGCAACGGTGACCACTTGTCAATTAATTTACTGACTCTGGTTTTGGAGTTTGATTTCCGTAAAATTCATTGATGACTACAATCACTGCACCGACCAAAGGCACGGCCAATAACAGTCCTAAAATACCAGCTAACTTGAAGCCTATAAGCAAAGCCACGAGCACCACGAGCGGTGACATACCCACAGTCTTTTGCATGATCTTTGGCACGAGCACGTACCCTTCTAACTTTTGAACTAAGATGTATAAAATAAGAACAGCGATAGCGAGCGGTGGGTTCTGGATAAATGCAAAGAAGATCGCTGGAAAAGCAGAGATGATTGGTCCAATATATGGCACGACTTCAAACAATCCAGCGAGAAGCGCCAAGAACAAAGCGTACTTCACCCCAAGCGCACTTAAACCAATAAATGTTACAGCAAAAATCGAAACACTCAAAATTAATTGGCCGATAATCCACATCCCCATCTTCTTCTGAATCTTGTCGACCAAGTTCATACTAAAGTCTTGGTGATGTGGTGGCACAAGTGATTTAATAAACTCGCGCATCCCCTGCTGTTCGGCAACCAAGTAAAACGACACGACTAAGATTGTAATAAAACTAAAGACGCCATTGAAAATTCCAAGTGTTCGCGTAAACACAGTACCCTCACCATTGAAAGAACTAATGACACTTCTGCCGAAATCACTGAAGTCAACATTAGTAAGGAAACTCGCTGATCCTGGTAAGCGCTGACGCAACTGTTCCATGTACGATGGGAAATTCAAGCTCAAAATCTGCAACTGATCGATCAAAGGCGGAATCATCAAATAAATGATTAAGCCAACCAAGCCCAGAACAAGCACGTATACAGTAAGAACACTTACTGCACGAGGAACACGACGAACTTTAAAATAGCTGACAAGTGGATCCATAGCCGAAGCCAAGATCACACCCAAAAGCAAAGTAATTACGATGTCCTGAATCAACCACAAAAAGCCAAGCCCGAGAACTACGCCTACGACTTTTAGTATTATTTTTGTTGATGTGTCTAAATCACCGTATTTCATATAGTCCTAGCATATCAGAAAACAAAAAACCCAGCTATGCAGCTGGATTTTCAGAACTTTGTCCTAGAATTTGCTTTGCTTCTTCTATTTGCGCGTTAGCTTTTTTGATATCTTCCAAACAGTAAGCTTTAATTTGTTCTTTCAGGAAATCAGTGAGACCTTCAGTCTGTAAGTCCCTGATTAAAATGTCTTTAATCGTTT